>NZ_CAJCHS010000194.1 GCF_903970205.1 Nevskia soli
CAAATTGAATGGATTGATCACCGCCGCAGTCACCGACCACGCCACCGGACGCCTGCTCATGATCGGCTACATGAACGATCAGGCATGGCAGCAATCTCGCGAAACCGGCTTCGTTACGTTCTGGAGCCGCTCGCGCAATCAGCTCTGGACGAAAGGGGAAACATCCGGGCATCGGCTTCGAATTGTCGAAATCCGAACCGACTGCGACTTCGATGCGCTGGAACTGCGCGTGGAGCCGCTGGGCCCCGGCGTGTGCCATGAAGGATTCGCCAGCTGCTTTTCGCGTCGCTACGAAAACGGCGCATGGGTGCGGGCGGAAGAGCCGACGTTCGACCCCGAAGCGGTGTACACGATCTAGCATGAAGCTCAAGCTCGGTATTCCGAAAGGCAGTCTCGAAGCCGCGACGATCGACCTGTTCCGCCGCGCCGGTTACAACATCACAGCCAGCACGCGTTCGTACTTCCCGGTGATCGATGACCCGGAAATTGAGTGCATGCTGATTCGCGCGCAGGAGATGGCGCGCTACGTGAATGACGGCGTCCTCGATGCGGGACTCACCGGGCTCGATTGGATCCACGAGTGCGAGGCCGATGTCGAGATGGTCGCCGAACTGATCTACGCCAAACAAAGCTTCGGTAAAGTGCGCTGGGTGCTGGCGGTTCCGGAGCGTTCGCCGTTTCAAACCGTGCAGGACTTGCAGGGCAAAGTGATCGCGACCGAGCTGGTGGGCACAACGAAGCGCTATCTCGCCCGGCACCATGTGAACGCGCGGGTCGAATTCAGTTGGGGCGCGACGGAGGTGAAACCGCCCGTACTGGCCGACGCGATTGTGGAAGTCACGGAAACGGGCTCATCGCTGCGCGCGAATAATCTGCGCATTATCGATACGGTTCTCGAATCGGCGACGCACCTGATCGCGAACCGGAACGCCTGGATGGACGCGTGGAAGCGGCAGAAGCTGGAGGATATCCGCACGCTTCTTGAGGGCGCGATTAACGCGCTGGGAAAAGTCGGCTTGATGATGAACGTTCCGCGCGCTTCGCTCCACGCGGTCATCGCGGAACTGCCCGCTTTGCGGAGGCCGACGATCTCAAACCTCAGCGATGAAGATTGGGTTGCGGTGAACACCATTCTCGAAGAGTCGACGGTGCGCCACATCATTCCGCGTTTGAAGAAAGCCGGCGCGGAAGGCATTGTCGAGTACCCGCTCAACAAGATCGTGTTGTGATGGCATGATTCGGATACTCGATCACGCGGCTGCTCCTCGATTTCTGCTTCGCCGCGAAGCTTCTCTCGCGCAAGCTGAGTCCGTCGTGCGCCCAATCATCGATCAGGTTGCACAGCGCGGCGATGCTGCGCTTCGCGAGTTCGCCCGTGACTTCGATAAGTTCACCGGAGTGAGCTTCCTCGCCACGGCGCAAGAACTCTCGAGCGCTGCCGATCGCGTGAGCGCTGCATTTCGGTGCGCGGTGGAACAGGCATCCGGGAATATTCGTGAATACGCAGCAAGACAAGTCCCGCTCGAGCAATGGTTCGATGTGAGGCCGGGAATTCGCGCCGGTCAGATTGTACGGCCGCTCGACCGCGTCGCGGCCTACATTCCCAGTGGGCGCTATCCGCTTCCGTCAACGGTGATGATGACGGCGATTCCCGCACGCTGCGCTGGGGTTCCCGACATCTTCATCAGCAGTCCGCGCGCGGTGGATGAGATCGACGCGACTGCGCATCTGCTTGGTCTCTCGCAGGTGTTTCGCCTCGGAGGCGCCCACGCAATTGCGGCATTCGCTTTCGGAACCGAATCCGTTCCCAAGGTGGATCGCATCGTCGGACCCGGAAACATCTACGTTGCAGCCGCGAAGAAAATGTTGGCGGGTCAAGTCGCGATTGACTTCGTTGCGGGACCCACGGAGATTCTGATCATCGCCGATGAAACGGACGCGCGTTATCTCGCGGCCGACATGCTCGCGCAAGCCGAGCACGATGTCGATGCCGCCGCGATCCTGCTCACCACATCGAAAGAACTCGCGTCCGCCGTGGCTGAAGAGATCGAGCGCCAACTCGCGGGGCTCTCGACCGCCGAAGTCGCGCGTGTCGCAATCGACCGGAACAGCGCGATTATACGGGTGCGCTCGCAAGCGGAAGCGATCGACATCGCGAATCGGTTCGCGCCCGAGCACCTCAGCATTGAAGACGCGTCGCTGCTCCCGCAAATCCGCAACGCGGGCAGTGTCTTCATCGGGGCGTTTAGCCCGGAGGCTGCGGGCGATTACGCATCGGGGCCCAACCATGTGTTGCCAACCAGTGGACACGCCCGTATGCGCGCGGGACTCTCCGCGGCCGATTTCGTCAAGGTGATTTCCGTCCAGCAGCTCACTGCGGAAGGCCTGGCCGGAATCGCGCCCGCAGTGACTACGCTGGCGCGCGCCGAAGGCCTGGAAGCGCACGCCCGCTCGGTTGAGGCTCGCTTATGAACGCGCCGATTCCCCGCCGCGCGGTGATTGAGATGGCGCCGTATGTGCCTCCCACAGGAGGACGCTACGGCAAGCTGCGCCTCGATTTCAACGAGAACACCGTCGGGTGCTCACCGCGCGTGATCGAGTTCCTCATCGCACGGTTGAGTGCGGAACGGCTATCCGTTTATCCAGACTACGCGGAGGTCAAACCCAAGCTGGCGCGCCACTTCGGTGTCGATCCCGATCAGATGCTGCTCACCAACGGGACCGACGAAGCGATCCAGGTTTTCCTCAATACGTACGCCGACCCGAGCGGCCCCGTGCTGCTGCTGAAACCCTCGTACGCGATGTACCGGTTCTACGCGGAGTTGGCCGGTGTTCCCATTCGCGAGGCGCACTACCAGCCGCCCGCGCTTGCGTTCCCGATCGAAGAGCTGCTCGAGCAACTCACGCCGGAAACGCGCGCCGTTATCCTTTCGAATCCCAACAATCCGACCGGAGTCGGCGTCGATCTTGCAACTATCGAACGGATTCTCCAACGGGCGCCCGCCGCGGCCATCCTGATTGACGAAGCGTACTTCGAATTCTCCGGTGTTACCGCGATGAGGTTGCTCGATCGCTATCCCAATCTCTTCATCAGCCGCACGTTCTCGAAAGCGTACGGAATGGCAGCGCTGCGCATCGGCGCGCTCTTTTCGCAGAAGCAGAACATCGCTTATCTGCACAAAGCGCAGTCGCCTTATAGCGTGAACATGCTGGCGGCCATGGCTGCCGCGGCGGCGATCGAAGACACGGCGTTCATCGACGAACTCGTGCGCGAAGTTCTCAGCGCGCGTGAACGGCTCTATGTCGCGCTTACGCGACTCGGTATCGGATATGTAACCAGCGCCGCTAACTTCGTCCTCATTTTCGCCGGTGACCGAGCGAAACAAATCTGTGCCGCGCTTCGCGAACACGCGATCCTGGTTCGCGACCGCAGTTACGAAATCCCCGGCGCCGTCCGCATCACCGTCGGCAACCGCGCGCAAACGGAGCGCATGATAAAGGAACTGGAGCAGATCTGGTGACTCCCGGCATCCTTCTCATCTTCGACATGGACGGCGTTCTGGTGGACGTCACCGATTCCTATCGCCAGGCGATCATCCAAACCGTCCGTCACTTCGCCGGATTCCCGATTACGAACTCCTTGATCCAGGATTTCAAGAACCAGGGCGGCTGGAACGACGATTGGGCGCTCACGTTCCACATCATTCACGAATCCGGCGTGGACGTTGGATACGACACCGTGGTTCGCCAGTTCCAAAAATTCTTCCGCGGCGAGAATGGCTACGATGGCTTGATCCAAAACGAGCGCTGGATTGCGAAGCCAGGATTGTTCGATCGCTTGAGCCGCTCGCATCGACTCTCCGTTTTTACCGGACGATTGCACGAAGAAGCGGAGGTGACGTTGAACCGCTACGCGCCGGGCGTGTTCCGCCCGGTCATCGGAACCGACGATGTGAGTGAACCGAAGCCCAGCCCTGCCGGCATCAATCGCATTCGCGCGGGTCTGCCGTTGAAGCGCGTCATCTACGTCGGCGATACGGTCGATGACGCCCGCTGCGCGCAAGCCGCGAAAGTATCGTTCATCGGGGTGGCCGGTCCGCAAACGCCGCGGCGCGCCGAAACCGTGCAGGCGCTGGAACACCTGGGCGCGATGGCGGTGATTGAATCGATTAACGATATCGAGGCGATGTTGTGAGCCGTTTCTCTGCCCTCGATCGCAACACCAACGAGACGCGCATTCACGGGGAACTCGAAATCGACGGCGCGGGGACATACGAAATTGCGACCGGGATCCGGTTCCTCGATCACATGCTGGAACTGTTCGCGCGTCACGGCGCTTTCGATCTCACACTGCGCGCCGAAGGCGATCTGGATGTCGATCAGCACCACACCGTGGAAGACGCGGGCATCGTGATCGGCCAACTCTTCGCGCAGGCGTTAGGGGATCGCAAAGGGATCAATCGCGCGGGCTATTTTGTGATGCCGATGGATGAAACGCTCGCCGTGGTCGCCGTCGATCTCGGTGGGCGCGCCGCGCTGGTGTATGAAGATCAGGTGAATGTGACGCACGTCGGCGAACTGCAGACGGAACTGCTGCCGGACTTCTTCAACGGCTTCACCCAGCACGCCGCGGCCAACTTGCACGCAAAGGTGATGTACGGCCGGTCGAACCACCACAAGATCGAAGCGATCTTCAAGTGCTGGGCGCGCGCCATGCGTTACGCCTGCTCCTACGACGAGCGTCTGCGAGACCAGCTCCCGTCGACGAAGGGCCTCCTATGATCGCGGTGATCGATTACGGCGCGGGGAATCTGCGGTCCGTCGGCAATCTGCTGGAATCGATGCAACGCCCGTACACGATTGCCAAAACGCGCAACGCGATTCAGAGCGCTTCGAAAATCATCCTGCCCGGCGTCGGCCACTTCGGCCAGATGATGCGCTCGCTCGACGACCTTAAGATACGCGCTGCTTTGACCGAACGCATCCGTTCCGGAGTTCCGTTTCTCGGTATTTGCCTCGGCATGCAAGCGCTGTTCGAGCGCAGCGCCGAAGCGCCGGAAGCCGCGGGACTGGGCATCTTCAAGGGCGCGATCGAGCGTTTTCCGTACACCGTACGAGTGCCGCAGATGGGATGGAATCGCGTGGAGTCTTCGCCGCAATCGCGCCTGTTGCAGTCGTTCCCATCGAACTCGTGGTTCTACTTCGCGCATAGCTACTACCTGCCCGAATGTTCCCTCACTGCCGGCGTCACTGAGTATTCGCTGCGCTACAGTTCGGTGATCGAGCGCGGCAACATCTTCGGCGTGCAGTTCCATCCGGAGAAATCTTCGGACTCCGGACGAGACTTACTAGCGTCATTTCTCGACCTCTAGCGATGCTCGCGAAACGCATCATTCCCTGTCTCGATGTCACCGCCGGACGCGTGGTCAAAGGCGTGAATTTCGTCGGTCTGCGCGATGCCGGAGACCCCGTCGAACTGGCCGCTCGCTATAACCGCGAGGGCGCGGATGAACTCGTCTTTCTCGACATCACGGCTTCGAGCGATGCCCGCGAAATCCTGGTGGATCTGGTGGCTCGCACCGCGCGCGAAGTCTTCATTCCGCTGGCGGTGGGCGGCGGCATTCGCAGCGTGGCCGACGCCCGTGCCATTCTGCTCGCCGGCGCCGACAAGATCACCGTCAACACCGCCGCCGTCCGCCGTCCCGAACTGCTCACCGAACTCAGCGAGGAGTTTGGCTCCCAGGCCGTCGTCCTCGCGATCGACGCGCGAGGCAGCGCGTCTCACAACCCCAACGGTGCATGGAACGTCTTCACGCGCGGCGGAAGAGACGACGAACGGATCGACGCAGCCCAGTGGGCGCGGGAAGCGGAACAGCGCGGGGCCGGGGAAATTCTGCTGACCTCCATGGATACCGATGGCGTGCAGACCGGCTTCGATTGCGAACTGACCCGCGCCATTTCGCGCGTCGTCAACATTCCCGTGATCGCGTCGGGCGGCGCCGGCGTGGTGGAAGACTTCGCCCGCGTGCTCACGGAAGGTGAAGCCGATGCAGCGCTCGCGGCGTCCGTCTTCCACTTCGGCACGATCCGCATTAGCGATCTCAAGGACGCGCTCGCTCGCCAGGGAATCACCGTGAGGAACGGCCGATGATCATCCCGTGCATCGACGTGATGGATGGTAAAGCCGTGCAGCTGGTGCAAGGCCGCGACAAAGCGCTTGAGGAAGATTCGCCGCTCGCCGTTCTCGAACGCTTCCGCGCGTTTCCGCAAATTCAGGTCATCGATCTGGACGCAGCGTTGAATCGCGGCGCGAATGACGAGCTGATCCGCACGCTCGCCGCGCAGGCCGTGATTCGCGCCGGCGGCGGTGTCCGCTCGTTCGACCGCGCCCGGTCGTTGATCGGCCAAGGCGCGCATCGCGTGATCATCGGCACCGCGGCGTTCTCAGAAACCGGCATCGAGCACAATTGGCTCGCCGGTCTGGCCGACGCCATCGGTCCGGACCGTGTCCTGATCGCGCTCGATTCACGTGACGGCTGCATCGTCACGCGTGGCTGGAAGAGCACTACCCGTTTGCGCGCACACGACGTGATCCGCGAACTCGAACCCTACTGCTCCGGCTTTCTGTGCACTTATGTCGATAAGGAAGGGATGATGCAGGGCACCGATCTCGAGTGGTTTCAAGATCTGCGCAACACCACGGATCGCGAGATCACGGCCGCCGGCGGGATCACCACGCTGGAAGATATTCGCGCCCTGCAACAGATGAACGTGCATGCGGCGATCGGCATGGCCATCTATACGGGCCGGCTAAGCCTGGAAGAACTCGCCGCGTGTTAGGCTACCGCGTGTAGCATGTTCCGCCGCCGCCAAGCCGAGCCTGAACCGCCCGGATTCCGGGGCCTGTGGGCCGCCGCCGTAACGCCGCACCGGCGCGAGCGGCACGAGGCCGACCACGCCGCCATGCTAGAGCTGGTCGATCGCCTCGCCAAATCGGGCGTCGATGGCATCGTTCTCCTGGGCGCCACCGGCGAGTTCATCAACGTCAAGCCCGAAGATCGCCAGCGCCTGCTGCATCTCGCCATCAAGCGCAGCCGCGTGCCGATCATCGCCGGAGTGAGTCATTCCACGCTCGATGGCGCGGTCATGCTGGCCGAAGCCGCCGTTGATTCCGGCGCCGTCGGCCTGTTGCTGATGCCTCCCTACTTTTATCGCTACACGCCCGAAGACATCGGCGAATTTTACCGGCTGTTCGCCATTGCCATCGGCGGCGCGCTGCCGATCCTGCTCTACAACATCCCCGCGTTTACGAACGCCATCCCGATCGAACTCGCCCGCGAGCTTCTCACGTCCGGTGATTTCGCCGGCATCAAAGACTCCAGCGGAGATCCGGATTACCTGAACGCGCTGCTCGCGATCGAGGCCCCGCATCCGCTTTCCATCTTGTGCGGCAATGACAGATTGTTCGCAGACGCGTTGCGCAATGGGGTCTCCGGCGCGGTTTCCGGCGTTGCGTGCGCGGTTCCCGAGCTGATGCTGGCGCTGTTCCACGCCATCCGGTCCAACGACGCAACGGCCGCCGGCCAACTCGAGTCGGAGGTCAACGCCTTCATCGACTGGATCGACCGGTTTCCCGTGCCGGTCGGGATCTCCGCGGCCTGCGAAGCGCGCGGCGATAAGGTTGGACCGCCCGCCATCCCGCCCAACGCCGAGCAATTCGATTCGCTCGAAGAATTCAAGAACTGGTTCGCCTCGTGGCTGCCGTTCGTCCTCAACCTTCATGCCCGATCTCTCACCTGAAGAATTTCAACGCGCCGGCCATCAACTGGTCGACTGGATCGCCGGCTATCTCGCGAAGCCGGAACGATATCCGCTCCTTTCGCGCAATCATCCCGGCGAACTGATCGACGCGCTGCCGGCCCACGGTCCCGCGCAGCCGGAATCGATGGAGCAGGTCCTGGCCGATTTCGAACGCGTGCTGCTACCCGCGCTAACCCATTGGAACCATCCCGGTTTCCTCGCGTATTTCGCGACGTCCGCGAGCGCGCCGGGAATCCTGGCCGAACTCCTCATCGCCGCTCTCAACAACAACGGCATTCTCTGGAAGACTTCGCCCGCCGTCACGGAACTGGAGATCGTCGTATTGAATTGGCTGCGTGAGTGGATGGGTCTGCCGCTGCAGTTCGGCATGATCTTCGACACCGCGTCGATCTCGAGTCTCCACGCGATCGCCGCCGCGCGCGAGCTCGCCGCGCCCGCGATCCGCCAGACCGGCCGCTCCGAGAAACCGCTGACCCTTTACTGCTCCGAACACGCGCACTCTTCCATCGATAAGGCCGTGATCGCCCTCGGCCTCGGCCAGCAGAACCTCCGCAAGATCACGGCGGATGACGAGTTCCGGATGGACCCCGAGACGCTCGAAGCGGCAATCGTTGACGATCTGGCCGAAGGCACGAAGCCGTTCTGTATCGTCGCGACCGCGGGCACGACGTCCACGACGAGCATCGATCCCATACCGGCCATCGCGCGCATCGCGCAACGCTACAAGTTATGGCTGCACGTCGACTCCGCCTATGCGGGAAGCGCCGCGATTGTCCCCGAATTCGGCTTCATCCTGGAAGGCGCGGAGCACGCGGATTCGCTCGTGGTCAACCCGCATAAGTGGCTCTTCACGCCGATGGATTGCAGCGTCCTCTACACGCGGCGCCCGGAAATCCTGCACCGCGCGTTTTCGCTGGTTCCCGACTATCTGCAAACCGCGGACGACCCGCGGCGCGTCAACTTCATGGAGTACGGCATCCCGCTCGGGCGCCGATTCCGCGCGCTCAAACTGTGGTTCATCTTCCGTGCGTTCGGGCGCGAACGGCTGGCGGCCATCATTCGCGATCAGGTGCTGATGGCGCAGGAGCTCGCGGTTGAAATTGGGGCTGATCCGCGCTTTGAAGTAGTGGCGCCGGTCCCGCTATCGGTTGTTTGTTTCCGCCTGCGCGGTTCCGATGAATCCAATCTCGAACTTATGGGATTAATCAATGCCGAGGGCGATTTCTATCTCTCGCATACCGTTCTCAATGGCCGTACCGTGCTGCGCATTGCCATCGGCAATCTCGGCACGACGCGTGACACCCTCCAGCGCCTCTGGACCCGGCTGCGAGAACTAAGTGCTAGCCTAATCGCTTAACTCATGGCCACCTTCTTCGGTCACCCGCGCGGACTCGCCACGCTCTTCTTCACCGAGATGTGGGAGCGCTTCGGCTTCTACGGCGTCCGCGCCATCCTGATCTACTACATGACCGCGAAGGTGGCGCAGGGCGGCCTTGGATTCTCCACCGCGCAATCCGGCATCATCTACGGTCTCTTCCTCGCGATGGTGTATCTGCTGAGCCTGCCGGGCGGCTGGCTGGCCGATAACATCCTGGGCCAGCGCAAAGCCGTACTCTACGGCGGCATCATCATCGCGATCGGTTATTACTCGATGGCGCTGCCCGGTATCGCCTCGTTCTATAGCGCGCTCGTGTTAGTGACGCTCGGCACGGGACTGCTCAAGCCCAACGTCAGCACCATCGTCGGCGGACTCTACTCCGAGAACGACCCGCGCCGCGATTCCGGCTTTTCCATCTTCTATATGGGGATTAACACCGGCGCGCTGATTGCCCCGTTGATTATTGGTACCGTCGGCGAGAAGTTCAACTACCGCTATGGGCTTGCGCTGGCCGGGGTCGGCATGACTGCCGGACTCATCCAATACACGCTCGGAGCGAAGTATCTGGAAGGCGCGGGCATGCCCCCGCCGCCTAATCCGAAAGCGCGGCGGCAGGCGGTTATCGGGGCCGCAGTTATTCTGGCCGCGGTTGCTATCGTTGCCGGACTGTCAGCCGGCCATATCCTGCAGGTCTCGGCCGAAGGACTGTCTGACGTTCTCGGTGCGATGCTCACGGTCATCACCGTGGCGGTATTCGGCGGCCTTTTACTCTCCTCGGGCTGGACTCCGGTGGAACGCAAGCGCCTGGCCGCGATCTTCGTCCTGTTCCTCGCGTCGGCGATGTTCTGGTCCGCGTTCGAACAAGCCGGGTCTACGCTCAGTCTCTTCGCCCAGCGCAATACGCGCGATGTACTGATGGGCTATCACTTTCCAGCCAGTTGGTTCCAGACTCTGAACTCGCTGTTCCTGGTGATCTTTGCGCCGATATTCGCCGCATTATGGATCAAACTGGGTCGCCGCGAGCCGAGCATGACGATCAAGTTTTCCCTTGGTCTGCTCTTCGTTGGACTGGGTTATGCGGTCCTGATCCCGGTCGCCGGCGGCAAGGCTGTGAGCCCGATGTGGCTTACGCTGACTTACCTATTTCACACCATCGGCGAGCTTTGCCTGAGCCCCGTAGGTCTAAGCGCCATGACTAAGTTAGCGCCGCAGCGCATTGCCGCGCTGATCATGGGCGTCTGGTTCTTATCGATCTCGGTCGGAGAGTTCATCGGCGGCCGCGTGGCTTCGCTATACGAGCAGTTTCCTTTGCCGCTCATCTTTGGAGTGGTCGCCGTATTTTCGATTGCATGCGCCCTGATCCTAGTACTGTTTAATGGCCCAATGAAGAAGCTGACGGCCGGAGTTAAGTAGAACTACTTAGCAGCCGAAGTACTTAGTACAGAAGCTTCGATTGAACCTGCGAATTCATTGACCCATCCTCCTTTGGCGTTTACGATTGAATTAGTTCGTTTACATCCTCAGGAGATCATCGTTGAAATTATCTTTACTCTTACTTACAGTTTGCTCCGTAGTTGGCTCTGCAGTTATCGCCCAGGCCGGCACGATTAACCTGGATAGCTCAGCAACTAACACGACCAATAACTCAGTCTCGCTCGGGATCGCCGACGCCGGCGCGACTGAAAACATCCTCCCCAACAGCTCCTGGTATGGACCACTGGCCGGCTCAAGCTGGATTTCTTATGCCGATACCGGGAGCACCAGTGATCCGAATTTCTACACCGTCCCGAACGGCACCGCGGTTACGTTCTCGCAAAGCTTCAATGTCAGCGGAACGGTGACGAACGCTGTTTTGAATGTTCTGGCGGACGACACAACCTCGGTCGTATTAAACGGCATCACGATCTATAGCGCGGTACTGGGGGGTTCTTACCCGCTCTGCTCCTCACAAGCGATCGGGTGTTTAGAGAGCACGGAAGGTAACTTCTCCCTCGCGAGTTTCGGAAGCGATCTGAAACAGGGAACCAATACCCTCTCCTTCACAACTTACCAGGAGAATGGCTACTCTTACGGCTTAGACTATGTGGGCAGCGTCGCGACCGCAACTCCGGAACCGGCTTCAGTGACGTTTGTAGGGTTAGGATTGGCGGGCGCGGCATTCTGGGTTCGTAGAAAGGCCGGGGCTTTGAAGAGCCAGGCAAACGCGTAAGTATCCTTGTTCAGCCGTGGCTACATTCTTAGTAGCCACGGATGAACACAGATGAACCACCCCGGGATCAACTGAGGCACCATTCGGTTGTACATGCTCAGCGTCGAGATTTCAAGGCGGACCGCCCCGCATCCGACAATGAAGTTTGGTAACACCCAGGCAGATCGCGTTCGAAACTACCGCCGCATGTCTCGAGACGCGGGCCCGCACCGGAATCCTGAAGACGGCCCACGGCGAGATCGAAACGCCGGTCTTCATGCCGGTCGGCACCCAGGCCACGGTCAAGGGAGT
This sequence comes from Nevskia soli, assembly GCF_903970205.1. Classification (GTDB taxonomy): domain Bacteria; phylum Acidobacteriota; class Terriglobia; order Bryobacterales; family Bryobacteraceae; genus Bog-113. Next base: position 11,700 of record NZ_CAJCHS010000194.1, read on the forward strand.
CCGCCAGGACTCGCTCTATCGCGAACTCGGCGCCCGCATCTTACTGGGCAACACGTATCATCTGTTTCTTCGCCCAGGCCACGAAATCATCCGCGAACTCGGCGGTCTCCACCGCTTTATGAGCTGGCCCGGCGCGATTCTGACCGACTCGGGCGGCTTCCAAGTCTTCAGTCTTAGCGAGCGGCGCACCATCTCGGACGACGGCGTGGTCTTCCGCTCGCATCTGGACGGCGACTCGCACCTGTTCACCCCGGAATCGACCGTGGATGTGCAGCTCGCGCTCGGCAGCGACATTCTGATGACGCTCGATGAGTGTACGCCGTACCCGTCGCCTCGCGATTATGCGGAAACGTCGACCGCGCGGACCATCGAATGGGCGCGGCGCGCGATGACTCATTTCAGGCAGCGCATGGAGAGCGTGTCGACGCGCCACGCCTTGTTTCCGATCGTGCAAGGTTCCGTCTACCCCGATCTGCGGCAAAGCTGCGCAACGCAGCTGGCCGATCTCGACGCGGATGGATATGCGATCGGCGGGCTATCGGTAGGAGAACCGCGCCCGCTCTCGATGGACATGGTGGATGCCGCTGAACCCCGGCTGCCCCGCGACCGTCCGCGCTACGCGATGGGGGTCGGCATGCCTGATGAGTTGCCCGAGTATGTAGCGCGCGGGATCGACATGATGGATTGCGTGCTGCCCACGCGCAACGCCCGCAACGGATACTTATTCACGCGCCGCGGCCGCCTGATCATCAAACATTCGCGCTTCAAGGCGGACCCGGAGCCGATCGACGATCACTGCGGGTGTCCGACCTGCCGCACTTACTCGCGCGCTTACTTGCGGCACTTATTCCAGGCCGGCGAGATTTTATACGCGACACTGGCGACAACGCACAACTTATATCGGTATCTGGAAATTATGCGGGAGATAAGGGATGCGATCCGTTCGGGAACGTTCCCTCAATACCTTGCCGAAACTCGCTCGGCGGCAAACCAGAGAGTCGAGTAGCTTGCGGTAAGACCGCTCCGTTGCCGTTGCGGCTCGGTAGACGAAGCGATTTACAGTCCTAGCTTGGATATATTCATCGCCGCGGCCGCATTGCCGTTGATCGGCTTGAAATCGTAGTAAGTGATGCGTTCGTGGATCGGATGGTCGTGGATTAATAAGATCCTGGCGGTGCCGTTCACGTCGATCAGGCTCGGCAGCCAGTCGGAATCGGTAAGTCGGGTTTGCTCGAGGTTCATGTCGGCTCCCGGTCCGATGCGGGCCAGTATCCAGCCGAACGAAATGGTCTCCAGCACTTTGGCTTCGGCGCGCGTCATCTGCAGATCGTCTTTATCGATGTAAATGCGCGCATGAATGTGGGAGAACATAGCCGCGCGGGAGTCGACGGCGTGATATCCGGGTTTGGGGTCGCAGTCGAGAACATAGTTCGCCCTGGCATGCAGTTCCTGTTCGCCGGATACCTTGCAAGCGAATGCTTCGGGAACCTCGTTCAGAAACGCGCGGTCCCGCAGATAGTTGCGGATACGTTTCTCCCGCTCCTCTTTGCCCTCGCTCTTACGAGCGTCGAGTTTGCCCTGCTCCTTCTTCAACTGTTCGGGATTCAGCGGTGTTCCGTTGCGGCTGGTTTCAAACTCGTAAGGCAGCCCGTTGACGGGGAAAACGCGCCCAACGCTGGTTTTCTCGGAGCCATCGGAATCGACGTCCGCCTCCATGTAGGTGTACTTCAGCGCGGTCACCTGGTAATTTCGCTGGAAGTTTTGGACGGCTTTGCGAGTCAATTCCTCGGGCGAAACGCCCGCGAATGCAGAAACGGCAATCAGACTCGAACAGATAACTGCCGCAATCCTCACGTCTCGCATGAGAGCAATGCGGATGCCATTTCAAGTGGAAACGATTCAGCCGGCTCCTTTTTCAAGCCCAGCTTTTCAAACCCAGCTTTTCGAATTTGGACCCCGGCCGGATCAGCGTTTGGTCGCGCTCGGGACCCATCGAAACGCAACCCACTTCGACGCCGACCTGGTTTTCGAGGAAATCGAGATAGGAGCGCGCGGCCGCCGGCAGATCGTCCCAGGAACGCACTTGGGAGGTGTCGGTTTGCCAGCCGGGGAGGCATTCATAGGCGGGCTCTACCCGCGAAAGGCCGTTGCTGATGGCCGGCATCGCGTCGAGCAACTCGTCGCCGACGCGGTACGTAGTGCAGACGGGAATGCGATCCAGGTGATCCAGAATGTCGAGCTTGGTGATGACCAGCGTATCGAGATTGTTCACCATCCCGGTGTAGCGAAGCAGCGGAGCGTCAAACCAGCCGCAGCGCCGGGGACGCCCGGTAACGGAGCCGAATTCGTTTCCACGCCTGCGCAGTTCGTCGCCTTCGGCGCCGAGAGACTCGGTGGGGAAAGGGCCGCCGCCGACGCGCGTGATATAGGCCTTGGCGACTCCGACGATGCTATGGATCAGGGTCGGCGCAACGCCGGTTCCGACGCAAGCTCCGCCGGCTGAGGCGCTGGACGACGTGACGAACGGGTAAGTCCCGTGGTCGAGATCGAGCATCGTGGCCTGCGCGCCCTCGAATAGAACTTGTTTGCCGTCGCGGATTGCGCGGTTGAGAAGTAGCGCGGTATCGGCGACCATGGGACGCATGCGCTCGGCGAGCTCCCGGTAAATTGCGGTGGTCTCGGCCACGCTGTATTCCGGTTGAATGCAGAATGCCCTCAGGAGCGTGTCGTGCTCGCGCGCCAGGATTTCAAAGTTCTCGGTAAACGTATCCGAATCGAGCAGATCGGCGACGCGCAAGCCGCGTCGGCCTGCTTTATCTTCGTAGCACGGACCGATCCCGCGCTTGGTCGTACCGATGTGGAGGCGCGCTTCCATGGCGCGATGGCCGGGGAACAGGATGTGCGCGCGATTGCTGATGCGCAGCTGACGCTTCACGTCGATCCCGGCGCCGGTCAGCTGATCGATCTCCTCAAACAGCGCAATGGGGTCGATCACCATGCCGTTGCCGATCACCGCGATCTTGCCGGGGCGCAGGATGCCGCTGGGGATCAGCTTCAGGACGAACTTGCGGTCCCGGATCTGGATGGTATGGCCGGCATTGTGACCGCCCTGGAAACGCGCGATGATGTCGAACTTATCGGCCAGCAGATCGACCAACTTACCTTTTCCTTCATCACCCCACTGGGTGCCGAGTATGATCATGTTTCCCATGGGCAAACCCTTTATTCTAACGCAGTTGGGCTATGTTACTCTGGCTGCTTATGCGGCTTTCCGATGTGTTCGTGGAGCTCGGGGACAGCGCTCTCGACACACTTCTGAAGAGCGTTTCGATAGGAAAACTGAAGACTTTCCTGCTTTACGAGCGGCTGAAAACCCGTCTGCATTTGAGCAAATTGAACGCGGAAACGCTTCGTAAGGCGGGGCCGGGTTTGATGTCGCGGTTGCGGGCTAACGATGAGGAACTGGCGACCGATCTTTCGCAGGCCATCCTGATTTCGCACTTTGACTTGATCGTGGCCGTGCTGAATTTTCTCGGAATTCCGCATGATGACGGTTTTTTTCGGAAGGATATGGACCCGGCGCCGTTTCTGACCGAGGGTTGGCAAACGCGGGTGTACGACGAGTTCAAGGGCAAGTATCCGGACGCGCTGCTGCTCTTTTACATCAATCACCTGGTTGTAGAGTTGTCGAAGGAAGACCGGGTGTACCGGCCCGCGGCGTAGCGCGATTTCATGGAAGAAAATCTGGCGGAACTCGAGCGCGACTCCGTGAGCGCGATCGCGGCGGCAACGAGTCCCGACGAACTGGAAGCGATCCGAGTTCGCGTGTTGGGACGCAAAGGCGGCGCGCTCGCCGAAATCAGCAAGGGGATGGGCAAGCTGGCGCCGGAGGATCGGGCGCGGCTCGGCAAGCTGCTGAATCAGGCGAAGGCTGCCATCGAGAGCGCGCTTGAGTCGCGGACGGCTGAGTTCGAGAGCGCCGCTTTGACCGCGCGGCTCGACGCCGAGTGGCTCGATCTGACGCTTCCGCCGGCCGGGGTAAAGCCGGGCGCGCTGCATCCGCTGACGCAGATTCAGCAGGAGATTGAGGACCTGTTTCGCTCCATGGGTTTCGCCGTGCTCGATGGGCCGGAGGTTGAGGATGAGTTCCACAACTTCGACGCGCTGAATATTCCGCCGGATCATCCCGCGCGCGATATGCAGGACACATTCTGGCTCACCGGCGGCTGGCTGCTGCGAACCCACACCTCGCCGGTGCAGGTGCGGGGCATGGAGCGCTATCCGCTGCCGCTGCGCATGATCGCGCCCGGCCGCGTGTTCCGCAACGAAAGCGTGGACGCGTCGCATGAGCACACGTTTTACCAGCTCGAAGGGATGATGATCGACCGCGATGTTTCCGTGGGTAATCTCATTTACTTCATGCAGACGCTGCTGACCGAAGTTTTCCATCAGCCCGCGACGGTGCGCCTGCGGCCTGGTTTCTTTCCGTTCGTCGAGCCGGGTTTCGAGCTGGATATTCGATGCCTGATCTGCGGCGGCTCGGGATGCGCGGTGTGTAAGCACTCAGGCTGGGTAGAGCTGCTGCCCTGCGGTCTGGTGAATCCGAACGTGCTGCGGATGAGCAATATCGATCCGGACAAGTGGAACGGTTTCGCGTTTGGGCTGGGACTGACGCGCCTGGTGATGATGCGTTACGCGATCAACGATATCCGGCTGCTGCAGTCGGGCGATCTGCGCTTTCTAAATCAATTCTCATGAAGTTCTCGATGCAGTGGATTCAGGAGCTGGTTCCGGGGCTCGACGTACCTGCGGCGGAACTGGAGCAACTGATCACGGTTCGCACGGCGGAGTCGGAGGGCGTGGAACGTGCCGGCGCGTTGCTGGAGGGCGCGCGGGTGGCACGGGTGTTGTCGGCGGAGCCGGTGGGAAAGCTGACGCGTGCGCTGGTCGACATCGGTGAGGGCGAGCCTATCACCGTCGCGTGCGGCGCTCCCAACTGCCGCGCGGGAATGCGGACCGTATGGGTGCCAGTGGGCGTCAAGAACGTCGGCGGCATCGAGAGTAACGGCATGCTGGCGAGCGCCGCCGAACTGGGTTTGGGCCGCGAGGACGAGGGGATTATCGAGTGGTCTTCCGACACGATCGACTTCGCGCCCGATTCGATTCTCGAGATCGACAACAAGTCGCTGACGCACCGTCCGGATCTGTGGGGTCATCTCGGAATGGCGCGCGAAGTCGCTGCGATCACCCGCGAAAACCTGAAGGACCCGGTCGATCTCGCGCTTCTGCCGAAGGGTTCGGATTCGTTCAACGTCCGCGTTGACGATTACGTGTTATGCCCGCGCTTCAGCGTGGTGACTTTCGAGGATGTGCGAATTGCGCCGTCGCCCTTGTGGCTGCAATACCGGCTCGAATCGCTGGGATTGAACCCGATCAACAACGTGGTCGACATTACGAACTTCGTCATGACGGAACTCGCGCAGCCGATGCACGCCTTCGATCGCGACAAGCTACGTGGCGACCGGCTGATCGTCCGGCCCGCGTTTGAGGGCGAAGGTCTGCTGGCGCTGAACGGGGAAGAGTATGTGCTCAGCGCGGCGGACGGAGTGGTGGCCGATGGCGAGCGCGCGGTGTCGCTGGCGGGGATCATCGGCGGCAAGGGGACGTCGATCACTGAGGAGACGACCAACATCGTGTTTGAGAGCGCGAACTGGAATGCGTCGCAGATTCGCAAGACCTCGGCGCGGCTGAAGCTGCGAACGGATGCTTCGATGCGTTTCGAAAAGGCGCAGGATCCGGCGAACACCGTGCGGGCTTTGGCGCGGGCCATCGCGTTGATGCGGGTGGTGTGTCCGGAGGCGCGGATCGGCGGGCGGCTCACCGACGACTACCGCGCGCTGCCTGAACCGCAGACGATCCCTCTGAAGCTTGACGTGCTGGACCGCAAGCTGGGGCGCATCGTTCCGCCGGATGAGGTCCGGGAAATTCTGGAGCGGCTCGCTTTCAAAGTGCGCGATGCGGGCCTGCATCTGTTCGAGGTGACCGTTCCGACGTGGCGCGCGACGAAGGACATTGCGGAACCGGACGACCTGGTGGAAGAAGTCGGGCGCATGATCGGGTACGACACGATTCCGCCGGAGCCGCCGCGGGTTGCGTGTACCGTTCCTCCGGATGATCCAAAGCGCGTTTGGTATCGGGAAATTCGCGCGCTCGCGGCGGCGCGGGGTTACACCGAGGTCTACAACTACTCGTTCCTGAGCGATGAGCAATTCCAGCGATTCGCGTTGTCGCCGGATGATGCGCTGCGCGTGCTGAACCCGATCGCGTCCGACCAGAACCTGCTGCGCACGTCGCTCATTCCGGGAATCTTCGCGAATCTGGAGTTGAACCGGAAACACTTCGACGCGTTCCGGCTTTTCGAAATCGGGCGTGAGATTCACAATCTGACGCCGGCCATGCCGCGCGAGATTCCGCATCTCGCGGCAGCCGTTTACGCAGCAGACGGCGATGGGCGCAGCGGGCTCTTTGAGTTGAAGCTTTTGTTACTCGCGATTGCGGCTGAGGCTCGAGTGGAACCGACCGCGGAGGTGCTGCCTTATGAGCATCCGGCGCGAACCGCTACGATTTATATCGGCGATTCGGTGGTCGGCCGATTGTTTGAGGCACACCCATCGATGATCGAGGGGCGGGCCGCGATATTGAACCTGGATCTGGAGCGCACGCTCGACTTGCGCCCGCAGCAACAGCCCTTCCAGCCGATTCCGAAATTCCCTTCGAGCGCGTTCGATATTTCGGTGATCGCTCCGCTGCGGGAATATTCGGCGGCTCTCGAAACGCGGATTCGGGAGTTCGCGGGATCTCTGTTGGAGCGCATCGAGTTCTTGCGCGAGTACAGCGGTCCGCAGGTTTCGGAGGGGATGCGGAGCATGACGTACCGGATCACGGTGGGGTCGCCCGAACGCACGCTATCGTCGGACGAGATCAATGCCGTGCGCGATCGGATCATCGAAGGCGTGCGCGGTCTGGGTCACGAGACGCGAACATGAACCGGCGCGAGTTTCTTTCCGCAACGGCGGCGGCGTTTGCGGGCGCGGCACGATTGACGGCGGCGGCCGCGCCGATGAAGATCACGCGCATCCGCTATTACTTCAATCCGAACGGGCGGCCGCTATTCAACCAGAGCGCCAACGTGGTCACGATCGAAACGGACGCCGGAATCACCGGCATCGGCGAGGGCGGATCGAAAGACACGGTTGAGCAATGCGCGGCGATGATCATCGGCGAAGATCCATCGCGCATCGATCGCCTGTGGCAGATGATGATGCGCGGCGATTTCTATCCGGCCGGGCGCGAGAAGCTCGATGCGCTTGGCGCGCTGGACCTGGCGCTGTGGGACATCAAAGGCAAGGCGCTCGGCGTTCCGATTTACGAGCTGCTCGGCGGCCTCGCGCGCGACCACGTGGAGTGTTATTCGACCGGGTATCCGTCGAAGGGATCGCTGGAGGAAACGGCGCGGGCTTGCGTTGAAGCCGGCTTCCGCGCGTA
>NZ_CAJCHS010000195.1 GCF_903970205.1 Nevskia soli
AATGTTCATTTTTTCGGTTCCAGGACGAGCCGTGAAAACCAGTTGCACCTCGCCCGCCTGGCCGCTACCAAAGATGAAGTCTGGTCGGCGCGGGACGCCTGGGGCAGCGGAAACGTCCTCACCGGACGCGCTGCCGTCAAGCCGCGCTTATTCGATGCCTTAGCTCAAGACCCTGCGATTCTTCATCTAGCGACCCATGTCGTCGCCTCCCCGGATCGTTCCGGCGTCATCGTCCTGGGTATCGATTCCAGCGGGCGGCCGGGCCTCCTCGGGCTTCGTGAAGTGTTGTCGCACTCCATCCAGACCTCTCTCGTCGTCATGAGCGGATGCTCGTCCGGCGATGCCCAAGCGCTTCCCGCGTCCGGTCTCTTGGGCTTGACGCGCGCCTGGCTCGGCGCCGGAGCCCTCGAAGTCCTGGCCACCCGCTGGCCGACGCTCGACGATAACGGCCCTTTCTTCCGCGATTTTTACAGTTTTCTCAAATTAAATAACCGACAGGGTGCATCCGAAGCGCTGCGCCAAGCACAACTCGCAATGGCTCATTCCGCGGGTTTCAGAAATAGTCCGGAATTCTGGGCGAGCTATTTCCTGATTGGAAAGGTGTAATTTCGGTGCGCAATCTTGAACATATTCCCGACCTTTCTGCAAAAATGGCTTCAGTGGGTCCCGTGATCGATGAAAACCTACCCGACACTGACGCCCGTCCGCAGCAACCGGATTGGGTCGATCTGGTGAATCGCATTCAACGCGACGATCCTCAGGCGATGGAAGAGCTTTATCAGGTTTTTACACGCGGTATGCGTTACTACCTGTGCCGCCAGCTCGGGCCGCAAGATTTGGACGACCGCGTCCACGATTGTTTCCTGATCGTCGCCCAGGCGATTCGCCGGGGTGAACTCCGGGAGCCCGAGCGGCTCATGGGATTCGCCCGCACGATCGTGCGCCGCCAGATCGCCGGACACATCGACTCCGCGGTAACCAACCGGCGCCAGCAGGTGGATCTGGATACCAGTGCTCCGGTTCCCGATGGCGGAATGAATCCCGAAGCCGCCGCTATGAACCGGCAGCAGGAACAGCTCGCGGTTTCCGTCCTGAAGGCGATTTCCCGCCGCGATCGCGAGATCCTGACTCGTTTTTACCTGGACGAACAGTCTCAGGAACAGATCTGCCAAGACATGTCTTTGACGGAAACGCAGTTCCGCCTGCTGAAATCGCGCGCGAAGGCGCGGTTCGGAGAACTCGGGAAGCGTCGGCTGTCGCGCCGCAACGTACCGGTGTACTAAGTAGTACTTTTGTCAGGCGGGGCGTTGATCCCAAAACGAGATTTCTTCCGGGCGTTTTTGACTTCACCAGTATGAGCGGTTGGGAAGCCCAGGAACGAGGATTGAAACAATAAATTATGGAAGCCACCTTCGAAGACCATTGCACGGACGATGCTCTGGAGCTCTACGCTCTGGGCCGTCTTGGAGGCAAGCACACGGAAGCTCTAGAAGAACATCTCTTGATATGCGAGCCGTGCCGGGAGCGTTTGGATGAGACGGATATTTTTGTCCGCGCCATGAAGGGCGCGGCGGCGCGGTTGCGATTGGAACAGAAGACCGAATCGTTCGCCGCGCGCGTAGCCCGAGCGTTCCAGGTACCTGCGTTTCCGGTGTGGGCCGCGAGCGCGGCGTGTCTCTGCATAATCGCCGTATCCGCGGTGCGCCTGCAGCAGCCTGCGCCGGCAGGTGCGTCGATTGCTGTTTCTCTGCACGCCGAACGGGGCGCCTCCCAAACGGTGGCCGCCCATCATCCACTCGTCCTCTCCTTGGACGCGAGAGGCCTGAGTCTCGGAAAATCCGCGCATATCGTTCTGGTGAATGCCGGCGGCACCACGTTGGAACAGGCCGATGTCGCGCCCGATAACGATCAGGTTCACGCGCGTTTCTCGCGGCCGCTTGATCCAGGCGATTACTTTGTTCGTATTTGCCGGCCGGGCGACGCCGACCCGCTCCGTGAGTTCGCGCTCCGGGCGCAATAATCAGAACCGGTAGGTCTCTGCGACGCTTGTTCCGTCGTTCGCCGGCGCTAAGACGACTTCTCAAAACACCCGGCGGCTCAATCGCTGCACATTAAACCGGGCGGTTTCGGCAATCGCCATGACCGCCATCACGCCCGCCTGCACCGGATCGGTAACCACGGAATCCGCCGCATCCGGGACACTGCCGGCCATGTTCAAGCTAATCACGAGCAGCCCTTTCGCGCGGACTTCCCGAACCGCCGCTTCGATATCGCCGCCCATAAGCGCCCCCGCCAAAACCAGGGCTCGCGCCCGCGGCAGCCGGCTGATCGCGCGCACCGCCTCGGCCAGTTGCTGTTCGCCAACCAGCGGAATCGTATCGACCGAGATATGTTCTCCCCGGATGTTGTGACGGTCCGCTTCTGAAACCGCGCCGATCGCTACCTGGCCAACCTGAGCCCCGCCGCCCATAATGATGATGCGCTTCCCGTAGATCTTCTCGAGCACGCGAACGGGCTCGACGCTTCGCACGATTTCGAGCCGCCCTAGGTCTTCGACCAGCGCGTCAGGTCCGGGGACCATCATCTCGAAGTAGATGCGGGCCCCGGCGGAGTTATCTTCCAGAATCCCGATCGAAGTGATGTCTCCATTGTGCTGCGCGATCACGCCGGTAAGCCGGTGCAGGATGCCCGGCCCGGAATCCGCTTCCACGATGAGCCCGGTCTTTTCGGACGCCGGAATGTTGCCAGTCAAGCCCTTGTCGCTCAAGCTACCATCAGTCTAAATGAGCAAGCCTTTTGCGATCGGCTTTGCGTGTGCCGTCGTGGTGCTGGTTGGAGTCGTGGCCTGGATTCTCCATTCGCATAGCGGCAACTACCTGGAGCCTACGGGCAAGATTCTCCAGGTTCGCACCGTGGCGCTCGATCCGTCGAGCGCGTCCCTGGTCATCGATTTCGAGGTTACGAATCCTTCCGGCCGTGACATGGTCGTCCGGTTCATCAACGTGAAGGTCACCGAGCCGGATGGTTCGATTCCGGATAACTCGATGATCGCGGCCACCGATCTTCCGGCGATGTTCCGCTATCACACCGAACTGGGGCCTTTGAACCTGACACCGATGCGCGAACGCGATCATATCAGCCCCGGCCAGACCGTGCAGCGCGTCACCGCCGTTCGTTATGACTTGACCGAAGAGCAGTTGAAGCAGCGTAAGGGCGTCGAGCTCGAGATTGTGGACGTCACCGGTCCGAAGCTGGAACTCGCCGCCAAGTAATGAACTTCGACGGTCAGCCGATTCTGATCGAGTTCCGGCCGCAACTTCGGGCATCGCGCGGGAAGTTAGTTTCCGGCGGAGACTGCGGATCGCCGGTACATGCCGGAAGCTTTCTCCGGGAACGGCGGATCGTTCTTGATCGCGCGCTCCTGCGCAGCCCCGCCGAACGGGATCGCATCCTGGTGCATGAGTTATTCCACTTCGTGTGGTGGAGGTCCGGCCGCAAGATGCGCGCCGCGTATGAGGCGCTGATCGCTGCTGAATGCGACGCCGGTAAGAGCGGAGAAATGGCGTGGTCCGCGGAATGGCGAAGAAACGATCTCATCTCCGGCGACCGGGAGGGCCGCACCCGGCGATGGCGCGAGTACCTGTGTGAGAGCTTCTGCGATACCGCGGCGGCCTACGCGCTCGGGATCGAGTCGCATCCCGAGATCACCCTCGGCCCGGGCGCGCGGCGGCGAAGGCATCAGTGGATGGCGGCGAATCTGGACCTCGATCGCCTCCGAATATAGCGAGGCAGCCGCTATAATTCAATCAGGATTCCCCGCTTGCGCCGACTTCACTACGTTTCTATCTCCGGTTTGATTGCTTTGCTGGGCCTTGCCGGTTGCGCGTCGCATAGCGTGAGCGCCCAGAGTACGCAAGCGAAGACCGGCGA
>NZ_CAJCHS010000196.1 GCF_903970205.1 Nevskia soli
CGCTGTAATTGTCAATCGGCCGTGTGAAGTCTAACAAGTACTTATAGCCCTAGCAACAAACCGCCTTACTCGCTATACTCACCTCAACCTGAGCCCGAACAACGAAGCCGCCCGAGTGCTATCTCGCGCGAATCAAACCAACCAGAAGCTGGAATCGCTGCTGAACCGGATCGGCGAAGTCCCCGCGCAGAATCACACGCCCGCGCGGCCGCCGCAGCAGTTCACCCAAGCGCGTCCCGTTCTTGGAATTCGCTGTCCCCAATGCAAGAAGCGGGCGTTGCGGCGCGCGACGAAGGTCAACTTCACCGACCGGCTGGCGGCGCTGGTCCTGCTGCGAAAAATGCGCTGCCGCTACTGCCGCTACACCGAACTGCGCTTCGTCTTCGACAAGAGCTAACGCGCGGTGTAACCCGCGCCACGAAGTACTTTCCCCGGACGCTTCCCGGTCATCTTGCCGTCCAGAATCACGGGAACGCCGTTCACCAGTACATAATCCATCCCCACGGAAAGCTGATTCGGCTGATCGAAAGTCGCCAGATCGCGCACGCGATCGAAGTCGAAAACCACCAGGTCCGCCCACATCCCCGCTTTGATCACGCCGCGATCGGCGAACCGCATCCGTCCCGCAGGCAGGGAACTGAACTTCCGGATCGCGTCCTCGAGGGTGAGTTTGTGCTCCTCGCGCACATACTTCGCCAGGATGCGCGGGAACGTCCCGTAAGCCCGCGGGTGAGGATGCCGGCCGCCCAGCAAACCCTCCGTCGACGTGCCCTCCGAATCGTTATCGATAGAAACCCAGGGCTGCTGCAGCGCGAGCACAACGTCCGGCTCCGACATGCCGAATACCGCAACTTCCGTTGCCGCATTGTCCTCGATCAGCAGGTCGCACATCGCATCGAAGGGGTCTTTATGCCATAGCTGCGCGATTTCACTGAGCCGTTTTCCCTGCAGCGGAACCAGCTTCGGGTTCTGCACGACGCCGATCAGAATCGCCTCGGGGCCGGGGATTTCCGCCCACTCATTATCGAACTTCGCATGGGGGTCTTCCAGTTCTTTCCGAATGCGCGCCCGCGTCGCCGGATCTTTCAACCTTTCGATCAGTTTGGCATCTCCGCCATCGTGCGCCCAGGGTGGAATGAACGCCGAGAAGGTGTTGAACCAGGCGGTGTAGGCGTAGGTGTTGGCGGCCACATCGACCCCCGATCGCCGCGCGGCATTCATACGCGCCACGACCTGCGGCATGCGGCCGAAGTTCTGCCTTCCCGCGGTTTTCAGGTGCCAGATCTCAACTGGAACATGAGCTTCACGGCCGATGAGGAACGCCTCGTCCAGGGCCTCGAATTCGGCGTCGCCCTCGCTGCGCATGTGCGTTGCGTAGATGCCGCCGAAGCGGGAAGCTTCAGCCGCCAACGCGATCAGCTCTTCCGTCTTGGCATACGGCGCGGGAGCGTACTGCAGCGCGGTTGAAAGTCCCACCGTACCTTCGCGCATGGCATCCGCCACCAGCGCCCGCATCTGCGCCAGCTCGGCCGTGGTTGGCGCGCGGTCGTCATCCCCGATCACGTAGCTGCGAACCTGCGTCGCGCCCACGTACGAAGCGAGATTGATCCCCATTCCCTGCCGTTCGATGCGCGCAAAGTACTCCGCAAAGCTCGACCAGTCGGGCTTCACTCCGAGGCTTGCGAAGTAGGGCAGAGCCAGTGCGCGCAGCCGGTCGTTCAGCGGCGCGATGGTGTTGCCTTCGCCGGTCACCTCCGTCGTGATGCCCTGGTAGATCTTCGATGGGAGCCGCGGGTCGACCAGGATCGTGTTCTCGGATTGGCCGAGCATATCGATGAATCCCGGCGCCACAATCCGGCCGTGCGCGTCGATCGTGGTGTTCGCCGTTGCGCCCTCCGGAAGGCGTCCGATGAACGCGATCCGGCCGTCGCGGATTCCTATATCGGCGCCGTACCAGGGCGACCCGGTCCCGTCGACGATGTGGCCGTTGCGGATCACAACCTCGTAAGTGAGGCCCCGCGCGCTTCCACACACAGCCAGAACGAGAAGAGTAAATCGGAGCACTTGGCCCAAAAGTATACTGCAATTGACCGTGAGGATTGCGTGGACGCCAACCTGAACCGCCGCAAGACGAAGGTGCTGCTGGGTCTGGGCTTCGGAGGCCTGCTGCTGCTCGTCGCCGTTCTGGGGCTCAGCGGGATGACATTTCTTTATCAGGTAGAAGTCCGTCAGGAGCGTCTGCGCCGCGATTACGTCGAGCGCGATCGCACGCTCGGACGCCTTCGCACCGACGTCTATCTGGCCGGCACGCACATCCGCGACCTGCTGCTCAATCCGGATAACGGCGGGGCGGCCGCAACCGACTTTATGGCGACGAGGGCCAATGGCGAGAAGGAGATCGAGAACAGCCGCAAGTTGACGCGCGCGGTGGATCGGACGGCTTTCGAGCAATTGCGCCGTGAACTGCTCGGCTACTTCGAAACACTCGCGGAACCGCTGGGTTGGACAGAAGCCGAGCGCCGTTTGCGCGCATATCGCTTCACCGAAGATGTCGTTCTGCCGCGCCGCATTGCCGCCATCGGGGTGATTGACCGGCTCCAGGGCTTGAGCGACTCGCAGATGGAAGACAGCGCCGAGGACGTGAGCCGCATGTTCGCGTCTTTCCGCGTGCGATTTCTCGTGCTGCTCACTGCCGCGGCCGCTATCGGGCTGGCTCTGGCCGGAATCAGTATGTGGCGCCTGCTCGAACTCGAGCGCGTTTCGGGTGAGGCTCGCGAAGAGCTGAAGAGCCTCTCGGCGAAGCTACTCTCGGCCCAGGAAGAAGAGCGTCGCCGCATCTCCCGCGAGTTGCATGACGAAGTCGGCCAGCTCCTCTCCGCCATGATGCTGGGCTTGGGAAATCTACGGGCTTCTCTGCGCCGCGGCGACACTCCTGAAGCCTTGCATCAGTGTCAACTGGTGGAAGAGATGACCGGCCGTAACGCCAAGATGGTGCGCAACTTATCTCTCGTTCTTCGGCCTACGATGCTGGATGATCTTGGCCTCGTGCCGGCTTTGGTTTGGCTGGCGCGCGAGATGTCGCGGAACGAGTCGATCCAGATTCAGGTGGATGCGGCCGAGATTCCGGACGACTTGCCGGAAGAGCAACGCACGTGCGTCTACCGCGTGGTCCAGGAAGCCTTGCGAAACGCGAGCCGCCACTCCGGCGCCACGCACGCGACCGTGCGCGTTCAAAAGTTGGACGGCTCGCTGCACGTCTCCGTGGAAGACGATGGCCACGGATTTAATCCTATGGTTGAGACCGGGTTGGGAATCCTCGGGATGGAGGAGCGGATCATCCGGCTGGGCGGCCGGTTGCATGTAACCTCTTCGCCGAATGCCGGAACGACGATCCGCTTCGAGTTGCCGTTTCCCGCTTACGAGATGAGTCCCTTGCGAACGGCATAAAGTATCAGCTCAGGCAAGCTGTGTAAGTGCAGCTTCTGTAAGATGTTATTGCGATGCGTCTCCACCGTTGACACGCTCACGAACAGCATCTCTGCAATCTCTTTGTTGTTCTTTCCGGATACCAGCAATTGAAGCACTTCTTTCTCGCGGAGGCTGAGCAAGTCGTAGGTGTCCTCAACCCCGCGCCGCTGCACTTCGGCGACGTAGTCTTCCACCAACATGCGCGTGATACTGGGGCTGAAGTAGGCATGTCCGGCAGCGACCGCGCGCACGGCAGCCAGAATGTCCTCCTCCGGCGACGCTTTCAGGAGATAGCCCTTCGCACCGGCCTTCAGCGCCCGCAGCACATACGCCTCGTCCGAATGCATGCTGACGATGACGATGCGAGCCGAGGACAGGCGTTCGGAGAGATGCTTCGCCGCGTCCGGACCATTGATGCGCGGCATACCGACATCGAGCAGGATCACGTCAGGCCGGTGCTGCATGGCGAGCTCGATGGCCTCATGCCCGTCTGAAGCTTCGGCAACCACCTGAAACTCTCCGTCGCGCTCCAACAGGAAACGGATGCCGCTGCGAATGAGCGGATGATCGTCGGCAATCAGGACACGCGTTCGTGGCGATGGCACGCAGCCTTTTTACCACGCGCGTAAACATCACTACCGCGCGAAAGATTGGAAATTCCAGTCGTCGCGGTATTTCATTCCCGCCCGCCGCGCGAAATGATCGATGGTAGGAATGCGAATCTGCCGAATTGCGTGCCTGGCGGCGTTCTCGACGCTGGCGTGGGCTGGAGGCGATAAACTGCCCCAGTCGGACTGCCGCGAAAGCAATCACGGGACCTTCTGGCCGCGCGAGGCCAACGGCGATCCGCAATTGCTACAGGCCAAAGCCGCCCAAGGGGAGCTGTGGGTGTGCCACGGAAACTATGACGCGGACCTCTATTTCCCAACCATGGTGCATCAGTTCAAGTGGCAGCGCGTCACAGTACGATATGCCCGCGCCGGCGCCGTGGCGAACCGCGATCCTATTGCTCCACCCAACTCCGCCGCTCGTCCGTAAGCGACCCGGCCAGAATCATACGCCGGGTGTGATTGGTTAGCTGCAGGATCACTTCGCCAGGCTGTGCGCCGGGCGTTCCCGCGCCCGTCCAGATATCGCCTTCCGCGTTCACGATGCGCAGCCGCGGGAACCGCACCGCGACGTTCTGGTCTCGCCAGTCGGCTTCAAACTGCCCGGTGGCCGCGTCGAGTTCGCCGAGCGGCGGGACGGTCGGTTCTTGCGCGTCGAACGTTCCGCTCAGGCGGAGATTCGATAGCAAGCCCGCTTCGTCCGCGCCGGAGGTTTGCGCGGCGACCGTTCCGTTCACCGTCCCTCCCTGCCACGGTAAGCCTGTAATCCGCGCGGTTGCGATATAACGCGGCGTCGCTCCGGATAGACGAATCGTCAGCTTCGACGCGACGGTGAACTTATCCCCGGCGGCGGCGAGGTCGGGCAGCGTGATGGTCGAACCGTCCCACTCCACGTGAGCGCGGACGCGATGAAGTTCCGTGTCCTCAACGAGCAAGGTGCGTGCCTGGACAAATCCATCCGCCTGCATCGTCTCTAGCCACGCGGGCGGGGATTCGCGGCCCAGATTCAAAGCGCGGTCGAGAAGACTATGTTCGCGGAAGATGGTCGGCTTCAACAACGCGCCAATCGCCGCGACGGAACTGTCGCCCAGTCCGAGATGGAACTGATGGGGCCGCGGCGCTCCGGGAACATAACGGTAGTCCCCGGTTCCGGTCACTCCGCCCGCGGTGAAAACGATGCGATCCATTTGCAGCGCCGGTCCGGTCATCTGGACCCGCGCGGCGTTGAGAAGCACGGGCTCGGCAAGTTGCGGCAG
>NZ_CAJCHS010000197.1 GCF_903970205.1 Nevskia soli
GCGATATCTTCTTTTTTGATTCTAACCTGCCGCGTTGCTACAATCGGCGTCGGAAGCCAGATTTGGCCGGTGCTGGGCCCGGGCTTCAAACCCGGCGAGTGGCGCTCGCGTCACTGGTGGGTTCGACTCCCACTGGCTTCCGCCATCGCTAAACTACATAACCAAATGCACCTAGGTTTGTAGGAACCGGGGAAAGGGAATCGAATACATCAAACAAACGGAAACGACGGGAGCGTGGTCGGCATTTCGGCAGTCGATACCGAAACGGGCGCTTGCGCCGAACACAGAAAAGCGTTTATTACGGAGGAGTGGGCTGTACCAAAGTATTTGAAGGTTGTAACGAAGTCCACAAGATGACTTGAGGGGGGAGTCATTTCTTGGCGCCTTCCAACCGGCGGCGGCCTGCAGACTTCAACTGTCGCCAGTTGCCGTTCGCAGGGTTCGAACTCTCTTGCGATTGCAAGACTTTAACGGCGGCATCCACCTTGCCCTAAACGGGCCAGATCCCGGACAACCTGGCCCATCTCAACCTAAAGATAACCTTCCTCTAAATGACCTTGACGAAGATAATAACCAGCGTGAATAGCGCGAGCGACTCCATGAACGCGAGTCCGAGAATCATCGCGCCCTGAATAGCGCCGGAAGCGCCGGGATTGCGCGCGATCCCTTCTACTGCCCCTTGTACCGCGCGGCCCTGACCGAGCGCGGCCAAACCCGACGCGATCGCCATCGAGAAGCCGGATGCAATCACGATCCAATCGGCATGGGTCGGACCGCCGCCGGCCGGGTTGCCGCCGTTCGTTTGCGCGAAGATGGGGCTCGCCAGCAGGAACAGGCCGAGCGTCATCAATAACATTTTCAATTTCACTTTGTTCGTTACTCCTAGTTAGTAATTGCTGTCTGGAGGTGGTTGCCGTTCACCCTGGGGGACGAGGGCCTCACACAGAGAGCGTGCTCAAGTAATAAGCCTTTGATTAGTGCGCCTCTTCGGAAACCGCGCCCGCTACGTAAACCGTGGTCAGCATCGCGAACACATAAGCCTGAACCAACGATACAAATACGTGCAGCCCCATAAAGATCACAGGACCGATAAAGTAAGTCAGGCTGAGAAAGATAATCGTCAACTGCTCGCCCGCGAACATATTCGCGAACAAACGGACAGTAAGTGAGAGCGGCCGCGCCAGGTGAGTCCCGATCTCAATCGGCAACATAAAGGGCGCCAGCCACCATTTCGGTCCCAGAAACTGCTTGATATACATCGCGCCGTGCTTCCGGATGCCGACATAGTTGTAGTACAACACGGAAAGCATCGCGCAACCGCAAGGCACGTAAATGGTCGTTGTCGGCGACGCGAGCCCGGGCACAACGCCGATCAGGTTACACAGCAGGATAAAGATGAACAGCGTTCCGAAGATCGGGATGTGTACGTCGCTCTCGTGAATGTACTCGTCCGATTGCTTCTTGAAGAACTTATAAATGGCTTCGAAGGTAAGCTGCAGGCGCGAAGGATTCTCAACCGATAACGTCGCGCGCAGAAATGCAAAAAGCACCACCATGATCAACAGCACCACAATTTGCATGGTGATGTAGTTCTCCCACGGCCGCCCCGGGTGTTCCGGATGCACATGAACTAGCGCCAGAATCGCATTGCCCACACCCGCGAGGTGCTCGTTGAAGAATCTGGTTATCCAGATTTCGTGCTCTTTGCCCATACTATTTCGTAGAAGAGTTCCAGACCTATCGCGATACAAGCCGCGAACAGTCCGACAAGTAACCCGATCAGACTGGATTTGGAATATTTGAGTATAACAAGCGCAGCCGCGGCGACGACAAATAGCCGGGCAAACATCGCTAGAATGATCCGCACCGGAGGCGGCGAATTGCCCTGTTCCGCAGCCACCGCCAGCGACTTCACCACCTTCTGAAGCTGATCGTAATTCCACCAGGATCCCGCCGCGCCGACGGCGAATCCCAGCGCTCCCGGAAGCCCCTGAGCGATCGCGGCGATCGGGATCCCTACGAGCCCCACCAACCCAATCCAGCGAGGCACCCGCTCGTACCGGAAATTCAGCAGAATCACGGCTTCTTCTGCGCCTCGCGGACCATCGCGAACAGTCCGCCGATCGCCCCGGCGATTAGAAACACCGGCGACAGAAAGCGGGTGCCGAAGACGTGGTCGAGCCCGTATCCGATCGCATAACTCACAACAATCGCGGCAGGAATGAGAAAGCCAAGGCTGAGAAACCGGCCCGCATTGGGGCTCAAAACCGGCTCCGCTGCTTTTGGCCGCGCAACCGCGCAAATTCCCGCGCAAGTTCCACGACCAGCATGCCCATCTTGGGGTGCGACGGCACGAAATCGGGGGTGAAACCGTGGTCTGCCAGGGTTTCGGAAGTGGTTGGCCCGATCGACCCGATCACGGTCTCGTCAAGCCCTTCGCGCAACTTGCTGACTAAATGTTCCTGCTCCGCGATCTGCACGAGATGATCCACCTGCGACGACGTGGTGAAGATCGCGGCAGCGAATTCCTTCGCCGCCAAACGGCGCACGGCTTGGCGTAATGGCGCCGTATCTTCGGGCAGCGTCCACTGATACACGGGGACGCTGGTGACGGTCGCGCCGCGATCTTCCAGCGCCTGAATCAGCTCCGGATTCGACTTGCCATATTCCTGAACGGCGATGCGCGTTTCCGGGCGGCCCGAAGTAACGTCCAGAACCTCATGCCACGTGTTCGGTTCCGGCGCAACGAATGCGATCGGAATGCCGAGCTCGCGGCAAACCGCAACCGGCTTGGGCCCCCGAGCGACTACCGTCACCCCGCGCATCGCTTCGGCAAAACGGCCTGGTGGAAAGCGTGTTTCGATCACGGTCTGCAGGTAGCGCGTGCCGACGCCGGTCAGCAAGATGACCATGTCGAACGCACCGTCGAACAACGCTTCCGCGAAAGCAAACGCGGCGGCATTCGCTTCAATCGGCGCCTCCCGCAACGCAGGCGCTACGAAAGCCCGGCCGCCCTGCATGGTGATCAGCTTCTCCATCTCGGCGGCACGCCGGCTCTCTAACGCAAGGACCGCCGCACCGTCGAAACCCATAGTGAGATTGTACGCGGCTTACCCCGCGCCCTACGAGGACCCGGCCGCGCCCATGCGCTTCTGCATCTCTTCCGGCGCTACGTTCTCGACGCGCGTCGCGATCGTCCAGACGTGTCCGAACGGATCGACCATCGTCCCGGAGCGCTCGCCATAGAATTGTGTCTTCACCGGACGCCGCTCCTTCGAACCGGCGCCCAACGCGCGGGCGAAGATCGTGTCGACATCAGGCACGGACAGCGCCAGCGTGACCGGCGAACCGCCCAAAGATTGCGGGCTCGCCGCGTGATACTCCGGCGACTCGTCCGCCATCATCAGCTTTGAATTCCCGATGCGGAATTCGAGGTGGCCGATGCGCCCGTCGGGCATGGGCATCCGGTACTCCTCAATCGCTCCGAAAACCTCTTTATAGAATTCGATTGCCCGCGCAGCACCTTTGACGATCAGATACGGTGTGACGGACGCATAACTTTCGGGAATCGCGTTGACGGCCATATTTCACCCTTGGATGCCCATAGTAAACAAAGGAACGAGTAAATGAAAGCGGTTTCGCGAATTTGTTCGTAACGCCCGAAGGGACCGCCGTGACCCGCGCCCAGGTTTGTTTTCAGCAAGAGCAGGTTAGTGTCCGTTTTCAAGGCGCGTAATTTTGCCCCACTTCGCAGGCTTGCGGAGCGCGACGCGCGGGTCGTTTCATGCCCAAACTTTATCGTTTGCTTGTGTTTAACAGAATGCTAAGTTGGCCTTCGTCGGCCACGACCAGGTCCGGCTTGCCGTCGCCGTTCAAATCGCC
>NZ_CAJCHS010000198.1 GCF_903970205.1 Nevskia soli
GATTCCGCCGCTAACAGCCCGTGCCAGCTCATCAGAATCGGAAACAAGAACACGCCAATGAACGCGCCGATCTTTCCCGTAGCCGAAGCGATACCGTGTCCCGTGGTTCGGCTTTCCACGGGAAAGATCTCCGAAGGATAAACGAAGGTAGTCGAGTTCGGTCCGAACTCCGTAAAGAAGTAACTCACGCCATAGATGATCAGGAACGGAATTACCAGATGCTCGATGTTAGGTACCAGAGCCATTGCGAAGAACGAAGCCGCCATCATGCCGAACCCGAGGCACTGTATCATCTTCCGCCCAAGCTTATCCATAGTGTAGGCCGCGACAAAGTAGCCCGGCGCTGCGGCTACCGTGAAAATCATAAGCTGGACAAGAGTGTGATTCAGCAAGCTCTCGTGAGGCGTCACGGCTTTAAGAACCAGCGGACTACTCACGGTGTTCCCGTAATAAGCGAAGTCTAAAAGAAACCACGCCGCGCTGGCGCCGATCAGATTGCGCAGTAACTCCGGATTCGCGACGAGCTTCTGAAAGCCTTCCATGAACGGCACATCACGCTTGGTTTCTTTCTCCTTCTTCTCCTTGTCAGCCTCCCCTTTGCCGGTTCCCAGAACGCTTCCGGCAGCCTGATTAAACTCATCCTGCTTCCCCGCCGCCAATAAGTAGCGCGGCGTCTCGTGAATGTTGCGGCGCATGTGGAACACCGCCATCGCTGGAATCGCGCCGAACGCCAGCAGGATGCGCCAGACGATGTCATGCGACATATGCGTCGCCAGCAAGCCGGCCGCGATCAAAGGACCGAATATCAAGCCGGCGGCTTGCATCGCGAACACCAGGCTAACGAGCATGCCGCGAGAGCACTTACCCGCATACTCGGCCATGATGGTCGCACTTACCGGATAGTCGCCGCCGATGCCGATTCCGAGAATGAAGCGGAAGACGATCAGCCAGATAATGTTCGGCGAGAGCGCCGACAAGACCGCGCCGACCGCCAACACCACGCACTCATATCCATAGATGCGTTTGCGGCCGAGCATATCGGCAATGCGGCCGAAGATCAGCGCGCCGATCGCCGCGGCCAGCAGTGACGTGGACGTGACTAGACCGACTTCGGTCGGAGACGGCTTCCAGGATTCCTTCAGAATCGCCATCACCACGCCGATGATGAATAGGTCATAGGCGTCGGTGAAGAAGCCCATGCCCGAGATGAACATGATCTGCCAGTGAAGCTTGGTGATCTTGGATGAGTCGAGTTGTTCGAGAGTACTTGCGCCCGTCTGGGATTGGTTTTCCGTCGCCGGCATCTGGAGGCCTCCGACTTACTTACCAAGGCACCTGAAACACCTTTGTAACTGAAGTTAATCAGCGTTCCGTGAGGAAACGAAAGGCCGCGGGTCCAGTCGCGAACCGGCGATTGGCCGCCGCGGCTCGTGAAGACATCCGCTCTACCGTGAACCGCTGGAATTCAGGATCGTGCCAGTGCGATAACCCCAGCCGCTCGCTGATCAGCGCGGCCGCGGGGCGCGTGGTCGCGCCGCGAGGTTTCCCAACTCGCGTGTGCAACGGATCGCAGATAATCGGATTGCGCGTGGCATCGATCGCGCGGTCCAGCAGGCGATCGGGATCGCAGGGCAGCAGCGGTGCTAACGTCGCGAACGTGTCGATGTTGTTCGCGATCAGTTCCCGCACGGTTTCGAACCGTCGCTCCACCGGGTCGCAGTGCGGTTCGTACGCGCGGCGAATGGCGTCGTCATCCGTGGTGATCGAGAAGCTGACGCGCAGCCGGGTTCGGCTCGCGATCGCCTTCAGCGCCTCTAAGTACTCAAGAACGCGCGCGCTCCGCGTCTGCAGCACGAAGATGTCTGGAGGCCGCAACGCCACGGCTTCCAACACGCCGCCCATCACGCCAACGTCCGACTCCGCGGGTTGAAAAGGGTCGACCAGCGGCGAGCAGTAGATCATCTGGTCCGGCTTCAAAGCACGCGCGAGCAGCCGCGCGGCATTGGATTTGAATGTGGTGGACTGCCCCCAATGCGTCACGTCATGCGGGCGCAATCCACCGTAAATACCCATGGTAGGCACATAGCAATACGAGCAGCCGAAGGTGCAGTTCCGGGCCGGTGTCAGCGAGTGCGTGAATCCGGCTTCAGCGATGAAACCGGAAGTGCGCGTCAGGATACTGCGCGCCGGCTCGGAGTAAATCTGGAACGGCATCGGTCACGCGTAGTGTTCGCGGCCGTAACGAAGGCACAGCGCGACGTTCTCATCCGCTTTAGCCGGCGGATTGTCGTGCGGCAGTTCGCGGCCCTTCTCACGGACCAACGTGAGCGTCCGCGCCAGATAGATGCCGTCGCGGTCCGGGAAGGTCGCCCAGTACTTGTCCGTCAGGCAAGGAATCAGCAACGGATCACGCGTGATCATCTCGAGGTTGAACCGGATGTTTGGACGATGCGCGCGCGCGGCGCTGATCAGAGCGGGCACATCGACCACACCTTGTCCCAACGGGACTTCGGTCATGCGAAACCCGGCGTCGTCCGCCGCGACGGCGATATCTTTCACGTGAGTCGAGATGGCGTAAGGCGCGAGTTGCGCGACGGCGTTCGGCGCATCCAGCAGCGAAATGTTGTTGCCGAAATCCATGCAGCAGCCGAAGTACTGGCCATGATACTTCTGCTGAACGGCGACCATCTGTTCGATGGTCCAGTCTTTGTGATTCTCCAGGGCGAGCGCGACTTGCTGCTTCTCCAGAATCGGCAGCGCGCGTTCGATCGCCTGGTGAGCGTCTTTCACGAACTGCTGGTAGCTCGCGAGATCGGAAAACGTTTCGTACCTTCGGCTTCCCAAACAAGCCGATCGAACCAACCGCGCCCCCGCCCGTTTCGCCGCGGCAACTTGAGCTTCGAACTGCGCGGTGTCATCGCCTTTGGGCAGCGTCGCGATGCCCTCATAGTACATGCCGTACTCAGCCGCTTTCGCGCGAACGCGATCGGCGTACGCGGCATCGAGCGAGGCCAGGTGCATCTGAATCCCTGCCGCGCCCATCGCGTGGCAATGATCCATAAATTGAATCGTGTCTTTGAAACCGGCAGCGGACGGATACGAGTAGATGCAGACGCCGAACGGACTTGACGGTTCCGGCGCTGCGGAAGACATTCGAGTAGCCGCGAGAACAGCGGCGGACGCGGAGATGAAATTTCGTCTGGTCATGATGAAATCAGTACCCGACGGGATTGTATCAACGCCCAATAATCAAACGTTACAGAAGGTGGAAATTGACTTCGATGTTGGCGATGACGGCGACCGCTTTGCCGTCCTTCTGGCCCGGTTTGAACGACCACTTCTTAACCGCTTCGATCGCCTTCTCATCCAGACCCAGACCGAGCGGCCGGATCACCTGTACCTCACGAACACGGCCGTCAACACCGACGATGACTTTAAGAACGACGGTTCCTTGTTGCTTGGCCTTGCGCGCTTCCTCGGAATACTCCGGCTCGACCTTCTGCAGCAGTTCGGGCGAACTGACCCCGCCGCCCGCCCGGAAAGCGCCGCCGCCGAATCCACCGCCGGAGCCAGGGCCAAGACCCGCTCCAGTTCCCGAACCAATTCCGCCGCGATTCCCGCTACCGATTCCACCGCCCGCGCCAATTCCGTTAGACGCTTCGGCGATGCGCGATAAAGGATCGCCGATGTTCGGGGAGTTCAGGTTGGGAAGCGGCATATCCGCAACGATCGTCGGCGTCATCACGAGCTTGGGTTGTAAGTTCCGAACCACGGCTACCGGCGGGACAAACTGCTTCAGCGCGATCTTGGGCAACTTGCCCTTGCTGGCGGGCGTCGGAGACCGGTCGCCGCCACCGCCGCCGCCGTGCATGGCGTCTTTCTTCACCGTGGGCTTGTAAGGAGCAATGTCGGGCGCTATCAGCTCAATCTGTTGCTTT
>NZ_CAJCHS010000199.1 GCF_903970205.1 Nevskia soli
TCTAACCGTGGTGACCCGCGATCGATCCTTCCTGATCTCCGATGTCTCGGGCGCTTTGGCGGGATTCGGCATGAACATCCTGCGAGCCGAAGCGTTCGTCAACGATCGCCACGTTGCGATCGATACCTTCGTGTTCTCCGATCCGATGCGTACTCTGGCCTTGAACCCGAGCGAGGTCGAGCGATTTTGCCAGGTCGTTGACGATGTTGTCGCGCAACGCAGGAGTAGCGCGGAACTCCTGCGGGCGCGTCCGCGCGCGCTCCGGCGAGGGCGGATTGCGACCCGCGTATCCGTAGACACCGCCGCTTCAAAGCACGCCACTCTATTCGAAATCTCCGCCGAAGACAGGCCGGGTATCTTATACGAGTTAGCGCGCTGTTTGTCGGAATCCGGCTGTAATATAGAAACGGTTTTGGTAGATACCGAAGGGCAGAAAGCAATCGACGTCTTCTATGTTACGCGGGACGGCGGCCCGCTGGAAGATCGGGAAGCCGCCCACGTCCGTAAGGCACTCGAAGAGATTGCCGTATAAAGCGGCTACTGCGGCGATTCAAGCCAGCGAAGCGGAGTTACCGGCACGCCGTCACTCCACACACCCATATCGACCTGCTTGGCGCTGCCGTGACCGAGCCCGTAACCGCAGTAAGTTTTCCGAAAGACGCAGTCAAATAGACCGACACTCAACTTCCAGGCGACGTTGTAGTCCCGATCGTCCACTTTCGCATCGTCGTCAAAGCCATTGGTCATCGGGAAGAAATGATTTCCGAGTTGGGCGGGAGTACCGTGACTGTCGCTGATGACCTCGAGGTAATCGCGTTGCGCAACCGGGATCGCCGTCTCCAGAGATTGATAGATCCGGATCCCGACGCCGATATCGTTGTTCGTGGTGTCCTCATCGCCTGTTACCATTACCACCGAAGTGCCCGGATCGAGATTGGAAAAGTCCGTGCTCAACGGGTCGCCGGAAATCCCCAGCGCGAAGATTGTCAGAGCCCGCAACGATGGTACGCCTGCCGGCTTTGAGGTGGAAATCAGCTGCGAAACGGCCAGGCACTCATAGGCGCCGAAGGAGTGACCGGCGCATGCGGTTTGCATTCCGGTCGAATCGGCCGAAGGTGGAATCAATCCATCCGTTCTGGCAGTAAGCTTTTGAAGCGCCGAGGTCCAATCCGTCAGAATCACGTCTGGAAACTGATCGTAGCCGGTGTCGCCGTCATAGACCGGAAATACGACAGTGAATCCGTTATTGCAGAGCTGGTAAATCCAAATAATGTAATTGGAGGGGCTATCGCCTTGGGAGTACGAGCCTTCGAGCGCCGCCAAATGACCGTGTAAGAAGAGAACGACAGGAAGCGCTCCCATCTTAGGAGGAACCGTGGGTTGATAAATCGCGTAATTGTACGCCGGTAAGCCGGAGTCGTTAGCGTGATACGGCCCGTAAAGCTTGGTGGACCCATAAGAATACGTGGAACCGCCGGGTCCGGATGTGGGCTGCGGGGGGGCTGTGGGAACTTGTGCGCTTGCGACCAACGAAAACATAACCATCGTAGCAATTTCTATTACCGCTTTCAACTGTTTTCGAGCCATCTGAAGTAGTATACGGGCCTCGATCGCACGCGTCAATCGATGGTATGACTTAGATCTCTAAGAAGTACCAGAAGGAGTTCTATTTCGTCAATTGATTGAATGGAACCGTGACCGTTCCGATATTGCCCGAAGCCGCGTCGCGCACGGCGACCCGCAGCTCGCTAGCGCGCGCGTTTTGTTCTATCGGTTGATGAAATAGAAATCCATCCTTGGAAATCTTGTCGTAATTTTCTTGCTTTACGTTGAGTTGGATAGTATTGTCCAAGCCGTTGAACTGGCGCCCTTGCGTGTCTTTCTGAACGAACAGGATGTCGAGTTTCCCCGCCCACCGGTCGCCGCTTTGCTCCAGGCTGACGCCGCTTCGCTCGATCTTCACCCACACATCCCATGAGTTAGCGCCCTGGCCCGGCCGCATTTGCGCAACCAAGGGAATGGCGGTCGCATCCAGGGGACTCCACACCGCATCGCGCAGCTCGGCCTTGCGCGCGGCGTCGTCCTGAGGAGATTGCGGCAGGTCGAAATAGCCTTTCCGGTATCTTACGTTCAAACCCGCGCCGGCTACCTTCAGGCTGATCTTATGGAACTTACTATCGAAGTTCTCTTTTTCCGGATAGAAGCCAATGGTATAAGTCACCTGCGCGTCGGAAACGGCGTCTCGAATGGCGTGCTTGAAGTCGTTGGTGTTGTAGTAAGCGCGGCCGCCGGTGCGGTCCGCGAGTTCAATCATGGTGTCCTGATTCTTGCTGCCAACGGGTGGACGAGGCCAGGCGCCGGGACGGGTCTGCCGGATCACTTCCGCGCCTGACTTTTCGGCACTGTAACGCGGATCGACCATCAGACCGCGCGCGTCCACCGGATACACGGCAACATTCGCGTCGTTCAAAGCACGCACGGTGCGGCTGATCTCATCGGTAAACGTACGCTGCGTACGAGACGGATCGTTCTGAACGTGCGGGTTATCGAATCCGATCAGCGAGGGGAAACCGCCGGATACCCAGATCAGGTTCTTGCGTCCCGGGATGGCCGATAAGTGGTCGGCAATGAACTCCAGGGCGCGCAGCGTTCCGATCACGCGGTTCACCGTATAGAAGTCGCGCTCACCGCCGGCGAGGCCGCGGCCGCCCAGCCAGTTGTCCATCTCGAGAAGCTCATTGTTGCCGCTATCGGAGCCGGTGGATAAGACCCGCTCGATCGGCAACTGCGGATTGTAGGCGGCAAGTTGACGGAGCAGATCGCGGGAGTCGTTCGTGTAGTCGTGTAACACGCGCAGACTTCCGCCCAGGGTATAGATGCCGATATGATCGTCGGGCTCGATCGTCTGCAGAAACTTGATCACCTGCTGCTTGGCGTACGCCTGATCGGTGAGCCGTGTATTCAGCGCATCGAGCAGAATTACGGTAACCGCGCTGGGAGTTCCGGACTGCTGTTCCAGGTGGTTGGTGAAGGTATTCGGCGGAAGCGGAGATGTAGAGGCCGGAAGAATGGCGTTGGTCTCCATTTGGAAGAAACTGATCTTCTGCGGTTTGCCGTCGTCGAAGACCTGAAAATCGGCGGCCTTCAAGTCGGTCACGGGCTGCCCGCCGCGGTGGATAATCGCATTGACCTGAACCAGACGCGTGGTCGATTTCAGGACGAGCGGCTCCTGCTGACTCTGTAATGCCGGGGTGACGCAGAGTATCCAAACGAACGGTAAGAAATACTTCACATAGCGAGGAATGTTGCGGGGCATCGAAAGGTTGCCCTCCTGCATATAGTGTCTCGCGTGAGATACTCGAAAATTCCTCACTCTATGAGAACCCTCGCTCTTCTGATCGCCGCGGCCGGGACCGTTTTCGCCGCGACGCCTGCAGCTCCGGCTGCCGATACCGTTCGTCTTTTTCACGTAAAATGCGGGGGCTGCCACGGGATCGATGGCGGCGGGGGAATCGGGCCCAGCTTGAAAGGCAAGCTCTCGCATCCGGCATCCGCTCAGTTATTCGAGGTGATCAAGAACGGCATCCCGGGGACACAGATGCCGCCCTCGGGGCTTCCCGATGAGCAAGTGAAAAAGCTCGCGGCGTTCGTGCAGTACGTCAGCAAGAAGCACTAAGCGACGGCAAGCACCGCCTGCGAATGCGAATCGCTCGCGTGATAGGAACTGCGCACCAGCGGTCCGGCTTCGACATGCGCGAACCCCATCGCGATGCCGATCGCGCGCAACTCAGCGAACTCGGCCGGGGGGACGTAGCGCACGATAGGCAGGTGCTTCGGCGACGGACGCAGGTATTGTCCGAGGGTCAGAATGTCGACGCGGCTGCGGTGCAGATCGCGCATCACCCCGACCACTTCGTCTTGCGTCTCCCCCAAACCGAGCATGAGACCGGACTTGACCGGTGTTTCCGGCGATAGCGATTTGGCATAAGCCAGCATGTCGAGCGAACGCTCGTAACGCGCTCCGAGCCGGACCTGGCGGTAGAGTCGCGGGACGGTCTCCGTATTGTGATTCAGCACGTCGGGGCGCGCTTGCATCACGATCTCCATGGCTTCTCGCCGCCCCTGAAAGTCCGGCACGAGAACCTCAACCTTGCAGCCGGGCACCGTGTCGCGAATGGCTTCGATGCAGAGGCGGAACAGCTCGGCGCCGCCGTCCTTGCGATCATCGCGGTTAACGCTCGTGATCACGGCATAGCGGAGTTTCATGGCGCGAACAGCTTCGGCGACGCGGCGCGGCTCATCGTAATCGACCGGGAGCGGCGCGCCTTTTTGCACGGCGCAAAACCCGCAGCGGCGCGTGCAGACGTTGCCGAGGATCATGAATGTCGCCGTGCCGCGGTTCCAGCATTCGCCGATGTTGGGGCACGCCGCGCTCTCGCAAACGGTGTGCAGGTTGAGTCCAGTGACCAGCGCTTTCAGATCGCGATACCCGCTGCCCACAGGCGCCGGGGCGCGCAGCCATTGCGGACGAGCGGGTTTGGTATCGAGAGTAATCAGCACTACTTACAGTCTAGCGGCTGCGATCCGAGTCTCCAGCACGTAGTCCTCGATGCGATCGCCGACCAGCCATCGGAGATCGTGACCGGCGGAGAGTTCGAGCGCCTTCCGCGGAATCAGACCGATCAATTCGCTACCGGCAATTTCGATCCCGCGCGCTTCGGCTTCGGTGCGGATGCGGTCGAAGACAAGATGCAGCGGCGTGGTTTCGAAGTCGACGAGGTTGATCGAGACCTGCACCTGACCGCGTGATCGCAGCTCCAGGCCGATCGACTTCACCGCGGGCAAACCGCCGGACGATTGACGGACCGCGCGCGCGATCGCCCGGGCCGCTTCGGGATCCTGCGAGTGCAGGTTAACGTTCCATGCCACCAGGAACCGTCGCGCGCCCACGATGCTGACGCCCGCAGCCGGATGGCGTCCCTTGCCGATATCGGGATCACCGGTAAAGCGCGGTGAACGGAGAACCTCCAGGCGCGCGCGTTCGGGAGTGCGCGCGGCGGCTTCGTAGAGGTAGACCGGGACGCCGAGTTCCTTGAAGATCCGCATTCCCAGCTGGTTCGCGATCTCGGCACAGAGTTCAAGCGAAGCTTCCCGGACCGGCACGAATGGAACGACATCGGCGGCCCCGACGCGCGGGTGAACGCCCTCATGGATCGGGATGTCGATCCGTTCGACCGCTTGCGCGACGGCACGGAACGCCGCTTCGGCTACCGCTTCGGGGGAGCCCGCGATGGTAAGCACGGTCCGGTTGTGGTCGCGATCCGAAGTTTGATCGAGCAATGCCGCGCCATCCACCGAATCGGCCGCCGATGCAAGCTTCTCGATCGTGTCCTGGTTGCGGCCTTCGGAGAAGTTCGGCACGCATTCGATGATCGTCATGCCTCAGCTGCGTCGTACACGGTTTCCCCGCGCCTTATCGCTTTCTCTACGATGTTGACACCGGCATGATAAGCCACTTCGCGGTAGTCCGATACCTTCAAAATTACGATGTTTGCCTGCTTGCCTGGTTCGAGGGACCCTTCAGCGCGCGATATACCCAGCGCATGCGCGGTGTTGATGGTTGCGGCGGCGATCGCTTCTTCCGGCCGAAAACCATACAGGCGGCAGGCGAGTAACAGGATCAACTGCATGTTGTAACCGGGGCTAAGTTCGGCATGGTAATTCGATGCAAGAGCGGGAATTACTCCAGCATCGATCAGCGCGCGCTTCGACCCCGCATGGCTGAGGCCGGTTTGTAAGTCGACGCCGGGCGTTAGCACCGCGATGCAGGATGAGTTCGCCAGCAGGCGGATTTCGTCGGACGTCGTCCAGCGAAGGTGACCTACAGAGATCGCTTCGGCACGCAGCGCCAGCGCTACCGCGGAAGAGAGCGCGAAGAAGTCCGCATGAACCTTTAGCTTCAGGCCGAGTTCGAGAGCGGCATTGAGGATATGCAGCGCGATCGGAAGCGGAATCACCTTTGGATCGTAGGCGAGATCGATAAAGGTCGAGAGTCTGCGGCGGCGAACGCGGGGCAGGAGTTCCTTGCACGTCCAAGCAGCCCACTGAATCACGTCTTGGCCGCGCCGCGGACACAACAGCAGCGTGGAAATTGCGTTGACAGGATAGTCTTCGTGCTCCCTTTGCACACGCAGTACCTTCATAACATCCGTCTCATCCAGGTAATATCCGGAGCGGGACTCGACCGTCGCGGTCCCATGATGCATCATGCCGCGGGCTATGGACAGCGCGCGCCGGCGAAGGGTCTGCGAGGATAATCGGGACAGGGCGCGCGCACCTTCGTCAAGAACGTCCCGGAAAACTTCGGGGTCCGGATCGTCATAGTGTTCCAGCAGACGCTCGAAGTTCCGCGGCGGTGGATGCGCATGAACCAGCGACGTCTGTAAGTCGACAAAGGCCGGCATGACCACACGGCCGGTGGCATCGATGACTTTGGCGTGCCGGGCGGCCCCGACGTTCTCAAGCCGCCTGCTCTGCCCGATGGAGTCGATCACGCCGTCGCGGATGAGAACCGCGCCATCCTGGATGATACTTAGGTCTAAGAGTGCGGCGCCGCGGCGGGGGCCTGCAGGTCCGCGCAGCGTGACTAACTGGCGGGCCCCACGGATCAGGACTGTAGACAACTACTGAACGTTAGTCTAACATTGGACCCGCCGCTATTGATTACGAACGTCTTTCTTCAGGAGGCGCATCTGTTGCTTGATCTCTTCCGTAGCGTCGGTAATCTGCGTGGTGTCGTAGATGACGTGGGGAGTCAAGAAAACGATCAACTCAGTCCGGCTCGTGTTGTAGCTTTTGCTGCCGAAGACTCCTCCTATATAAGGAAGCCGGTCAAGGAAAGGGATTCCGCTAACGACCGAGGTCTTGGTATCCTGGATGATCCCGCCGATCGCGACCGTGTCACCATCCTGAACCGTAATTTGCGTACTGACGTTGCGTTCGCTAAAGGAGGGCGAGTCAATGCCGCTGCTGGTGTTCGGCTGCGCCGCGCTGATATCCTGATCGATCACCATGGTGACGACTCCACTGGCATTTACGCGAGCGATGATGTTCAAATTGACGCCGGTGCCGACGTTTTGAATCGCCGATGTCGTCGCGCCACCTAAGCCGGTAGCCACTGAAACCGCGGACGTGGTCGGCACTTCCGAGCCGACTGTGATCGAAGCGGGAATACTGTCGGTGGCGATGATCTGCGGCGCCGAAATACTCTTAGCCAGGGTCCGCGACTCCAGCGCGGTCACGGTGGCCAGTAGCTCGCGCGACTGGCCGACTAAGGTACCCGCGGTAAGTGTCGCCCCGACGGTCCCGTTGACTGAGCCCAGCAGCGAACGGCTGGTGCTCGGGTTGTTGGCTTGCAGGGTAGCTTCCACACCGTACTGGAGGGCTCCGGTAAGATCGACCTCATAGATCTTAGCGTCGATCAACACCTGACGGGGCGAAACATCGATTTCATTGAGCAGGTTAAGAATCGAACTCCACTGTTCCGCCGTGCTCTGGACTAACAACGTGTTGTCGAACGGATTAGGAACAATACGCGGTCCTTTGGGGTTGTTATTCGTGGAGGGCGCCAGGTACTGTCCGGTTTGGTCTGTGGTACTGCTTACGGCCGAACCGAAAGGCGTGTTCGTGGTCGCGGCCGTACCCGTGCTCGCACCGCCCGCGCTTTGCCCTGAGAACGTCGACGTGCCGAGATTCGAACCGCCGCCGAATTGCCCGCCAGACGCATTCCCGCTGTTTAAGCCGTTAGCGCCGAAGCCGTTGCCTCCCAAGCCGTTATTACTCCCGAAACTACTGCCTCCGACTCCGTTGTTACTCCCCAACCCGGTGTTACTCCCGGACCCAAAACCGGAGCCGCCGAAGCCGCTGTTCCCGCCATTCCCGCCAACCCCACGGCTGTATCCGCCATAGCCGGTCAAGCCGTAGCCGCTAACACCGCCCGCCAGGTTAACTCCGTAGAGTTGCGCGACTACCGCGCCCACGATTTCCGCTCTACCGTACTTCAGCTTATACACATGATTGTCGGTCGACCCGGCGTTTACACGCGCCGGCACATCCAGCTTCTCGACCCACGTCTTCACATCGTGAAACGCCGTCGGGTTGTTCGCGATGGCGATGATCGTCGAGATACGATCAATGGCGATAAACCGGACCGCCGAGGCTTTATCCGAAATCGCGTATCCCTTGAAAATGGTTTCGAGTTCTTTGGATACATCGCTTGGACGCGAGTTACTGAGCGAGAACGTCTGGACGCGCTGATTGGCCATCGTTTCCGCGTCGAAAGTACCGATCAACTCGAGAGTACGGCGCATGTTACGCGCGTTGTCCATCAGGATCAGCAGGTTCGCCGGTTCATAAGCGACCATCTTCGATCCTTCCCCGGTGAAGCTGTCGAGTAACTTGGCCATCTCGGCCGCGGTTACATACTTCAAGAAGACAAGGCTCAGAACGGGTTGCTCATTGTCCGGTATGTTAGCGGCATCGGAGGTCGGGGAAACCGGAAGATGAGAAGCATCCGCCGACTTGATGATTCGATAGATATTGCCGACCTGCACCATGGTATAGCCGTTCATGCGCAGAATAGTTTCGAGCAAGTTGCGCACGTCGAGAGCTTTCATCTCGCCGTAAGTATTGATGGTGACTTTGCCGGTAACCGCTGGATCGAGGATGTAGTTGATGTGCAGATCGCGGGCCAGGATGTCGATGACTTCAGTTAGTGAGGCGTTGGTCAGATTCAGGTTCAGACCGCCGCCGGCCGTGGGAGTCGCCCTAGCGGGCTGCGTGGCAGGCGCAGTTACTGCCGGCGCAGCTACGGCCGGCACGGTGGACGGGCTTTGGCCGGGGGTGGAAGCGTGCGGAGCCGCGGGGACGCCGGGCAAGACGGGCGGCGGCGTCGCCGGCTTGGGCATGGGCGGGAACTGCGCGAAAAGCGATGGAGAGACCAGAGCCCAGGCGAGCGCGACACTCAGGAGCACACGCACGGCTATTGATTCCTTTTCGCCTGCTCGCGGTCCCAGATCTTCTGTTCGTCGGGCGTCAGATCGGACTTATTCTTCGACCAGCGGGTAACTCCGAACGGGGTGGGCCGGGCGAATTGAATGGTGTCGCCATTTGCCACGGCGGTGACTTTCTCATCGCGATCCTGAGCGGGTTTGGCGGAACCCGAGGGCGCGGTCGCGGAAGCAGCCTGCGCCATGGCCGCGTTGGCTTTGACCGCTGCCTCTGTGGCGCGGCTAACGCCGAACGGGGTGTTGCGGTAAATCCAGGCGGTTCCTTTCTCGTCCACATAGCGGTAGTTCCCGTCGGGCTGCTTGACTGCGCTCGCGGGAATAGCAAGAGGAGCAACCGGCGTCGGCTTCTTGACTCCTTTCGGAGTACTCGTCTGTGCCGCCGCCGACAGTATGAACACGAACGATAATACTGAGTAAACTAACTTATTCATAAGTGAAAGAATCCTTTTCGTACTTCGCGTTCGTACTTCGCGTTCCTACTTCGCCGGTTCCCAGTGGCAGGAGTTCCCAAAGGGTGTTGCGGTCAGAACCTTACGGTAACCGTCAGCCACCGTACCGGCCGGAGACGTATCTCCCGCGGTACACATCTTGAAACCGTCGGATGTGCCGCCGACATCGCCACCGGGTTTGCCGCTTCCCGAGGGAGAGGGTAGCGTTGCGGCCGGGGGCGGCGCGGCGGACGCCAACTGCTGAGGCGCGCCGGCCGCGGGAGCTTTTTCCAGCCCCTGGTAGATCATCTCTGAGACGCTTCGGGTGACCGTTTTGTCTTCCCACTTGAGCGAAATTTCATCCTGCGTGAGGCCGGCCAGTTCGAATTCACCGATCTTTTCGCCGACTTTGATCGGTTTCCCCGGGGACTTCGCGTCCGGGCTCATCAGCGCGACCATCCCGCTCGGCAATCCCAGAACGCCGTGCAACAGAGGCAGCGGCGGCATCGGCTTCGGCGGCGGAGGCGGAGGCATATCGATAATCACCGTCGGATTGCGCTCCTTCGAGAAGAGCATCCGGCTCGCGATATCGCTATAAGTCCCGGCCGTGACCGGGGATGGCGGCGCGGGAATTGGCGCCGGCGTCACTGTGGGCGGCACGACCCGAGCGGTGCGGATGGCTTGTTCCCGCGCCTGCTGGGTCATCCATTCCGCGCGGACTCTCCACGCAATCGCGGCTACCAGCGCGATCAGAAGCAGATTGACCCAAACGAGCTTTGTGTTCACAGCGCCAGCCCTGTCTTGTGCTCCGGCACGAGCTTCCGCGAAACAACGCCGGCCACGGTGATACGCACGTTGATGGTCTTGCTCTTCTGATTGCCGGCGGCGATGTGCATCTCGGCCGGAGCGATCAACTCCGGTTCTTTCGATAGATCGGCCAGGAAGTTCACAAACGACTCAATGGTTGTTTCGAAGTTGACCGTAACGGCCACCTGTCCGTAATTCGCGCCGAATTGGGCGGGGGCGCTCAGGTCGCCGCCCAGCGCCTGAATTTTCTCGGAGGTCGCGAGACGGCGGATCACTTCGAGAAGGTGCGCCTGAGCCTGCGCGGCGGTGTCGAAATGCAACATGCCCGTTTCCCGATTCTGTAGCTGATTATCGACGGACCGGAGCACGGCGGCGCGCGCGGGCACGGTTGCAGCCGTCTGGCGCAGACGGGCGAGACGGGCTTGGAGGACATCCTGCGATTCCGCCGTAGACACAACGGAGGGCGGAGCCGATTCAACCGCGCGGAAGATCAGGATAACCATCAAACCAACCGCCAGGAATGCAAGCGCACGAATATTGCCGGTGCTCACTTGTGCCTCCGCATAGTCTTAATTCGAAACACCTCATTCTTAGAGACGCTGCGCGTCACCGAACTGGTGAACTGCGAATCCTGAAAGTACGGCGAGCTATCGAGAATCTTGAGCAGCGATGCGGCCTGCTCGGCTTCACCCGCAAGGATCACGTAATCCGGATAAATCTCGACGGAGCTCGTCCACGCGGGTGGCTGGACGATGCGCGTCAGTTCGTTGAGGATCTCGAAATCCGCCTGGGAACGGCCGCGGAACTGATCGAGCAGTTGGATCTGATCGCGTTCCTGGGCGATGCGCTTATCGAGCGCGGCGGCACGGAACGCTCCGGGCTCGGCGGCCTTGATCTGTTCGTGGAGCGTCTCGAGCGTGCGGCGATCGCGGTAAGGACCGATCGCGAAGGCGCCAAGAATGGCGAGGATTAGCAGTAGAACGAGAACCGCGGTCGGGATCAGCCAGAGGAGGCTTTGTCCGGCGCGGCGTTCGGGCGGGAGAAAGTTCGCAGGGCGCGCCAGCAACGGCGCCCCGGCAACAAGAGCGGCAGCGAAAAGCAAGGGCCGGTCGACGGCGGCGCGGCTCGCTTCTCGGATGGGAAGCAGATCTGAGGCTCGAACGGGCTCGGTTTCCTGAGGCAGGCGGAGCTGAGCAATGGCGGCCGCAGCGGCGCGTTCCGGAGCACCGGTGAATTCGCTCGAAAAGACAGTACCGGCCGCATTCTCGCCATAAATCTCGCTCGAGTTCCCTACTAAATCGTCCGCGCCGCGCGCGATGGCGAGCACCGGAATCGCGGGCTCGCCGTAGATGCGCAGCGCCGAGTGAAGAATGGTCGCGGAAAACGAAAACGAAGCCACGGGAATGCCGGCTTCGGCAAATAGCGCTTCGTAGCGGCTCAACGTCGCGAGGCGAGTGAGGCCGACCAGCGCGCCGCCGCGAACGGGCGCCCAGCACCACGCCACATCGTCATCCGCAAACGGGTGCAGCGCTCGCAGCCGCAGCGCGAGCGCCCCTTCGAGCTCACGCGGCGACACACCGGGGAGCGACACCTGGCGCATGATGACATCGGCGCGCGGCAGAACGACCGTGACACCGGCGGAATGGATGCCGCGAACCGCGTCCTGATACTGCGCCGACCACTCCGCGGCTGGCCGCTCGTGGATGTGTTCGATGGTCGCGGCGCGCAGCAACTCCGCGCCGTTCGGGCGCAAGCGGACGGCTGCGATCTCCAGCGACGTGCGCGAAATCTCGACCGCCACGCCGGTTCCGAACGCAAGCCAGGGACGCCATCCCGAACGCGTGGCGATGTTTGGAGTCTTGCTCAGGGTCTTGCCCGGCCGCACTGCCGGTTCAGCCGCGGTCATACCACCTGAGAATCGTGTAACTGGGCCGGGCGTTCACGCCGTAAATCTTCACGAGCGCAGCGACCGTGCGCCGCAGATCGGATAAGGAGCCATCCGGACGCCGCAGACGAGCGGTGGCGCGAAGGGTGTAAATGGTGTGCCTGGCGACCTGCAGTTTTCCGGCAAGGTCCGGATCATCGCCCGTGACTGCCGGCAAATCGGCCTGCAGAATGGGGCCGGCGGAGCGGCGATTCATCAGGTTCTGAATCGCATCGCCGGATACTCCGGCCGCGGCCAGAACGGCCGGTTCCACCCATGCGGCGTCGAAGGCGACGGCGCTTCCATAGACCGAAACACAATCGCGCAAGCCGGTGCGAGGCGCCAGATGCGAGCGATCCGCGTCACCCACGCGGACCCACGATCCATAGAACAAATCGGGGGTCACTCCGGCCACTGAAAGAAGTTCCTCAATATCCAGGAATGACGCGTGCGGCGCCTGAAAAGACGGGATTTGCGCGAGATAGTACTGATCGAAGTCGGACGGCTGGTTGTTGATCGCGGGTTTACGCCAGTCATCGATTGCCGAGGCGATCTGGAACGCCTGATCGGGGCCGACCCCGAGCGCGCCGAGCAGGTTCATCAGACTCTGGGGCGGGGCGGTATTGATGTTCAACTTCCCGGTTTCGGGGATGACGTCGACCATAGTGAAGCCCGAGGGAAAATCGAGCGCCATTTGCGGCTGGCCGGGGATAAAAAACGGGTTATCGGATGCGCTGTTGGTGCTCCATTGCAGGTGAAGAATGGCGCGGTTGATCGCCGCGGTCGCGAGGTAATAAGCACGCACATCTTCTTCGGAGTTACCGACGCGCTCGGTTTCACTGCGCACCCCGGCGGCGACGCTGAACGCGATGGCGCTGAGGGCCGCGGATAGCCACAGAACGGCGAGAAGCGCGCTGCC
>NZ_CAJCHS010000200.1 GCF_903970205.1 Nevskia soli
CCCGCCTTCGCCTTTGAAGACGCGCTGCAATTGACCATCGATTGGTACCGTGAGCTTTTCTGGAGTTCCGCCGATGAGTTCTCCGGCCGAGAGCTTGAGACAGTCGATTCTCAAGCTGGTCTCTGAGTATCACGACGCGGCTTTCCCCGTTGTTCCATTCGTTGCGGGGGAGACTCCGGTGCCGGTGGCCGGCCGCGTTTTCGATGCCGCG
This sequence comes from Nevskia soli, assembly GCF_903970205.1. GTDB lineage: Bacteria > Acidobacteriota > Terriglobia > Bryobacterales > Bryobacteraceae > Bog-113. The sequence continues at coordinate 212 of NZ_CAJCHS010000200.1, forward strand.
GACATTGCGGCATTAGTCGGATCCTCGCTTGATTTCTGGCTCACGACCGGGCCGTTCGCCGCCCGTTTCGAGAAGCAACTCGCGCAGTTCTTCGGGCTGCGCGGCGCCAACCTTGTCAACTCTGGTTCTTCCGCGAATCTGCTGGCCATAAGTGCCCTGACCTCGCTGAAGTTAGGCGAATTACGTTTGAAGGCTGGAGACGAAGTTATTGCCGTTGCTGCTGGATTCCCGACTACGGTGAACCCGATCATCCAGAACGGATTGGTTCCCGTCTTCGTTGATGTGCAGATTCCGACTTATAACATCGACGCGTCTCTTCTCGATCAAGCGTTATCGACACGCACCCGGGCGGTGATGCTGGCGCATACCTTAGGAAACCCCTTTGACTTAGCCACCGTCGTTGAATTCGCTCGGGAGCATGATCTGTGGTTAATCGAAGACTGCTGTGACGCGGCAGGAGCGACATATAACCAACAGAAGGTTGGCACTTTCGGCGACTTAGCGACCCTGAGCTTCTACCCCGCGCACCACATCACGACGGGTGAAGGAGGCTGCGTGCTGAGTTCGAAGCCGTTGCTGACCACGCTGGACGAATCCTTTCGCGATTGGGGACGCGACTGCTGGTGTGAGCCCGGCAAAGCCAACACCTGCGGCAAACGCTTCGAATGGCAACTCGGCGACTTGCCCGCCGGCTACGATCATAAGTACACGTACTCGCACATCGGATACAACTTGAAGATGACCGACATGCAGGCGGCCATCGGTACTTCTCAGATGGCGAAGTTGCCCGAATTTATTGCTCGAAGACGGGCCAATTTCAAACGGCTGCATCACGCGCTGGGTGACCTCGATGCTGTATTCATCCTGCCTGAAGCTACGGAGAACTCGGAGCCGAGCTGGTTTGGGTTCCCGCTCGCGGTTCGCAGCGACGCACCTTTCACGCGTAATCAGGCCGTCGCCTTCCTCGAAGAACATAAGATCGCGACGCGTCTCTTATTCGGCGGCAACCTACTGCGCCAGCCCGCTTATCGCGATATCGCACACCGCGTCGCTTCCCCGTTGACTAATACCGACTTCGTGATGAACCAGGTCTTCTGGGTCGGCGTCTATCCGGGACTAACCGACGAAATGCTGGACTATATGGCCGATATCTTCCACAAACTGGTGAAAGCGTTCTGAACCGGCTGGCGCGCGATCTCGACGAAATCCTCGAACGGGTTCCCGGGCGCGTTTGGGAAGCTTTGCGCGACGAACGAATACTCATCACTGGAGGAACGGGATTTGTCGGAACTTGGCTCGTGCAGAGTCTGACATGGGCCAACGACCGCCTCGGACTCAACGCCCAAGCCTCGATAGTAACCCGGTCGTCGCCGTCGTTCCCCTCGGAGGATTGTCGCTATATCATCCACGCCGCCCCGGACGCGTCTCTGACCCGCCGCGTGCTTGAGTTCTCTGAGCGGAGCGGCGCCGAACGCATCTTGTATACGAGTTCCGGAGCAGTTTACAAGCATCAGACCGAGTACGCACAACTGAAGCGAGAAAGTGAAGCGCTGCTTGCGGGCAGAGCGGTGATCGCGAGACTCTTCGCGTTCATCGGTCCTTACTTGAAGTTGGATGCGAACTTCGCCGCGGGAAACTTCATTCGCGACGCGCTCAAAGGGGGCCCGATCGTGGTCCAGGGCGACGGAACCGCGATCCGCACTTATTTGTATGCCGGTGATCTGGCGGCCTGGCTATGGACGCTGTTAGTTGAGGGCGAGGGGACCTACGATGTGGGGGGAGACGCGCCGATCACCATCGCAGAACTCGCCCACAAGGCAGCCCAATTAACGATCCCGGGGAGCGAGGTGGAGATCCTCGGTCAGACAAGCCAGCCTGACGTGTATGTCCCGGATACCCGACGCGCCCGAACAGAATTAAACTTGCAAACCTGGACCACGATAGACGAATCACTCCGCCGCACTTACAACTGGCTGCTGACCTGACCACCGCTTTACTCACGCGGCCAAACCCTCCCTTTCGGTCGGGCTCAGTGTGTGGGTATGGTGCGTTAGGTGGGTATGGTGCGTTACGTGCGGGTTTGGTTTGGTGTGCGGTATGGCGCGTTAGGTGCGGGTTTGGTTTGGTGTGCGGGTTTGGTGCGGTATGCGGGTTTGGTGCGTTGTGGCGAGTTATACCCGGGTTGTGGTCGGTTCTACCATCCTTTAGTCATAGCTTCACACTGAGCCCGACCGAAAGGGAGGGTCCCCTACTCATCGAACAAATGCATATTCTCGTAAATCTCTTCGCGCGACAGAAACGGCGCCATATCCTCTAGCGGCCGCGACTCGAAACTACCATCCGCCCGCCGGAAAGCCGTAGCCTTCGGCTCAATCGCCTGCTCCGGAGCAATGCGAACCTCACACAATCCCGACCCATCCGTACTTAAAACCTCGGATAATCCACCCTTCAGCTCTTCATGATCCCCAATCGCATGATAGGCAAATCCATAAGCCCGAGCCAAAGCCTCAAAATCCGGATTCGCCAATCCCGAGCCGAAATCCGAACCTACAAACCGGCCGTTAAAAAACGCGTTCTGCGTAGCCCTGATACTCGAATATCCCGAGTTATTGAATACAAATAACTTCACCGGCAGAGCATTCCGCGCAATCGTCAACATCTCCTGCAGATTCCATTGCATGCTCCCATCTCCGGTAACACACACCACGCGTCGCTTCCCACTCCCAAAACAAGCCCCCACAGCCATCGGTAAGTCCCAACCCATCGAACCCCATCCACTAATCAGAACGCGTTGCCCCCGCTTCACACGAAACGCCTGATAACAGCTAACGGCATCTAAGCCGGCGCCAGTAACAACTGTGTCGGTTGGCAAGAGTAAATCCGAAAGCCGATCCATGAACACGTAAGAATTAACAGCCCCGCACACTTCAGTCAACTCAGTACGAACCGGCGGATACCGCTCCCGCCATCGACGAATCGCCTCCAACCACGCATCCGAAGGGCACAACTCGGAAGCCCGCTCAACTAACAAAGCTAGAAACTTACGAACATCGCAGCGCAGACTCAAGTCCGGCCGAAGCACCTGCCCATCGATCTGCTGCTGATCGATATCGACGATAATCTTAACCGCACGCGGCGCGAATCCTTTCGCGTTAAACCCGACCTTCTGCGTGTTCAGCCCGGCTCCAAGCGCCAGGAGGCAATCGCAATTCTGAACAGCGAAGTTAGCCCGGCGCTGACCCGCTGTCCCGAAAACCCCTGCATATCTCGGGTACTCTTCTTCCACCAGATCCTTTGCCGTAAATGGCACAGCTACGGGAAATCGTGATAGGTCCAGGAACTCCCGAAGTAAGTGCTCAGCTCCGGCCGCATGAATCCCGTTTCCTGGAACGACTAAGGGCCGCTTGGATGCGCGAAGCGCACTAACTATCCCCGCAAATCCCCCCGCATCGAATCCCGAAGAAGAAGGCGCACGAAAGCCCTCCAACGAAGCAACATCGACCAAAGCGCCCTGCACATCCAAAGGAATCTCTACCCACGCCGGGCCCGGCCGCCCCGAGCACGCCAGATACAGCGCCTTCTCCAACTCATATCGAATGCGCGCCGGCTCGGTAACTCGCACCGCATACTTAGTAACCGGAGCGGCCATCGCGAGAGTATTCGCTTCCTGCGGTCCGAACTGCCGCTGCTTCGCGTAGTCGGCGATCAGATCCTGCCGCACCTGCCCGGAGATCACCAGCACCGGGATCGAATCCACCCACGCGCCCAGCACTCCCGAGACCGCATTGGCCGCGCCCGGACCCACCGTAACCAGTGCAACCCCGATCTTCCCGGTCTGCCGCGCATACGCCTCCGCCGCGATCACACAAGCCTGCTCGTGATAGTTGCAGCAGTACCGCACCGCCGGATGACTCCCCACCGCGTCCAGCAAATGCATAATTCCGCCGCCTGAGACAAGAAAGATGTCCCGCACCCCGCGTTCGGCAAGCAACTGCATCACGTAATCAGCGAGTCTTGTCATGAGTCCTAACGGCTAGAATAGGTTCTTTACCCTTGTCTTCGATTAATATAAGCGCAATTTCGCTACCCCGCTCCGCTACTATCGGTGAAGCGATCGCGTGCATCGATCGCAGCGGCCGCGCCAGCCTGGCCCTGATCGTCGATTCAGAACAGCGGCTGATCAACACTCTAACGGATGGCGATGTGCGCCGCGGAATCTTAGCCGGCTACGCGCTCGGCGATTCCATCGAAGGTCTTCTCGATATCAAGACCAGAATGCCGCATGCCGTCCCGGTGACCGCGGCCGCCGGAACCTCCGGACGCGATCTGCTCGCGCTGATGCAAGGCGCCAACGTCCGACAAGTCCCGCTCCTCGATAACGAAGGTCGAGTGGTCGATGTAGCTCTCCTTCGCGACTTACTCCCCCAGACTCTCGCGGCAGTTGAAGCTATCGTAATGGCGGGCGGGGAAGGTCTGCGTCTGCGTCCGCTCACCGACCAACTCCCCAAACCCATGCTCCCGGTCGGCGGCAAGCCGCTGATGGAATTAATCGTCGACAAGCTGCGCACTGTCGGTGTCCGGAAGATCAACATCACCACGCATTACCGCCCGGAGGCCATCGTCGATCACTTCGGCGACGGTTCCGCGTTCGGCGTCGATATCTCATATGTCAACGAGAACACGCCGCTCGGCACCGGCGGCGCACTCGGCCTGCTGCCGCGCCTGCAAGGCCCGATGCTGGTGATGAACGGCGACATCCTCAGCGACATCGACATCGAAGCGTTCTATCAATACCATCAGGATCAACGCGCGGAGATGACCGTCGCGGTGCGCCGCTACGAGCTGCAAGTCCCGTATGGCGTGGTCGAATGCGAAAATACGCGCATCCTCGGTATTAAAGAAAAGCCGAATCTTGGCTTCTTCGTCAACGCCGGAATCTATTTGATCGAGCCCTCGGTGCAGCCGTACCTTCCGGCCGCGCGCGAATTTCAGATGACCGATGTTATCGAGAAGTTAGTAGCCAACGATCGCCGCGTCGAGGCTTATCCGATTCGCGAGTATTGGGTCGATATCGGCCGGCATGCTGACTATGAACAAGCGCAGCAGCATGCGGATGGGAGGCCGACTTGTGCTGGCGTGGACGCTTAGTCCTGGTTACCGGCGCGGGCGGATTCATCGGAAGTCATCTTAGTGAAGCTTTAGTAGATGCCGGCGCGAAGGTCCGCGCGCTTGTTCATTACAACGCTCTCGGCAGCCGAGGCTGGCTCGACCAATCGCCTAAGGCCGATGAAATGCAGGTAATCGCGGGCGATGTTTGCGATCGCGAAAGCGTTCGTCCAGCCGTCAAAGACTGCTCGGTCGTGTTTCACCTCGCGGCGCTAATCGGCATTCCGTATTCTTACAACGCACCCGGTTCCTACGTCCGCACCAACATCGAAGGTACGCTCAACATCCTGCAAGCCGCGCGCGAGCTAGGGGTCGAACGCGTGGTGCACACATCCACCAGCGAAGTCTACGGCAGCGCACGATACACGCCCATCGACGAAGCGCATCCGCTGCAAGCCCAATCGCCATACGCTGCCACTAAGATCGGCGCGGATAAGATCGCCGAAGCTTTCTATCTCTCGTTCGGATTACCCGTCGTCACCGTGCGCCCATTCAATACCTTCGGACCCCGCCAGTCCGCGCGCGCGGTCATTCCGTCGATCCTCGCGCAATGTCTGAACGGCGAAACGGTCCAGCTTGGCAGCCTCACTCCGACGCGAGACTTCAACTTCATCAGCGATACGGTGGACGGATTCCTGAAAGCCGGTTGCGCGGACGCGGTGTTTGGGGAAACGATCAACCTCGGGTCGGG
>NZ_CAJCHS010000201.1 GCF_903970205.1 Nevskia soli
CATGCCTTACACTCTCAACGTCAACGGAACAACAAAGACCGTTGACGCACCCGCAGACATGCCTCTATTGTGGGTTCTCCGCGACGTGCTCAACCTGAAAGGCGCCAAATACGGCTGCGGCATCGGGCAATGCGGCGCCTGTACGGTTCACATCGACGGACGCCCGATGCGATCGTGCGTAACGCCCGTCTCAGCGGCCAAAGGCCAGATCGTCACCATCGAAGGTCTGGAGCCCGGCCATCTGCACCCGCTGCAACGAGCCTGGACAGCGATAGATGTTCCGCAATGCGGCTACTGCCAGACCGGGCAGATCATGTCGGCCGCGGCGCTGCTATCCAAAACTCCGAAGCCGACGGATGCCGATATCGACGCTGCCATGACCGGGAATGCCTGCCGGTGCGGAACATATCCTCGGATCCGTGCGGCCATCCACCTGGCGGCGACTATGAGGACATCGGCATGAATCGACGCTCCTTTCTCCGTGTAACCTCATTAGCCGGCGGCGGCATCGTTCTCGGACTCTATTCGGAACGCGAAGCAACCGCCCAGCAACAACGCCAACAACAGCCCGCGCTCGATCCCTCCGCTTTCGTCAAGATCGGTTCCGATGGCACCGTTACGCTCGTGTCGCGCAACCCGGAAATCGGCCAGGGCATCAAGACGATGCTCCCGATGCTGATCGCCGAAGAACTCGAAGTCGATTGGAAATCCGTGAAAGTGGAGCAGGCCGATCTCGACGCCAAATACGGCATTCAGTTCACGGGCGGCAGCCGGGCCGCATCGAACAACTGGGTTCCCATGCGCCAGGTCGGCGCCGCGGCGCGTCAGATGCTCATCACCGCGGCGGCGAACAAGTGGGATGTGCCCGCGTCCGAGTGCCGCGCCTCTAATGGCCGCATTTATCACGACAAATCCAATCGCTCGCTGAGCTACGGCGAGCTTGCCGAGCGCGCGGCGAAGGTCCCTCCGCCGGACCTCACCACGATCAAGCTCAAAGATCCGAAGGAGTTCACCATCATCGGCAAGTCCACGATGGGTGTCGATGTCCCGGATATCGTCAGCGGGCAACCCATCTTCGGCATCGATTTCACGCTGCCCGGCATGCTCTACGCCGTGTATCAGAAGTGCCCGGTGTTCGGCGGCAAAGTAAAAACGGCAAACATCGATGCGATCAAGGGCATGCCTGGAATCCGGCACGTCTTCACCGTTGAAGGAATGGTGAAGAACGGTACGGTGATGGCGGGCGAGCCGGGTCTGGAACCGGGTATCGCGATTGTCGCCGATAGCTGGTGGTACGCGCAGTCGGCGCGCAACAAGCTGCAGGTCACGTGGGATGAGGGCGCCGCCGCATCGCAGAATACCACCGACTTCGCGCAGCGAGCCGTTGAGCTTTCGAAGCAGCCGCCCGTGAAAACGCTCCGCACAGATGGCGACTTCGCCGGGGCAATCAAAGCCGCGTCTAAAGTTGTCGAAGCGCAGTACTCGTACCCGCTGATCTCGCACGCGCCGCTCGAACCGCGCAACTGTACGGCGCGCGTTCAGAACGGCAAGGTTGAGGTCTGGGCCGGAAGCCAGACACCGGGCTCGGCTCGGGGCCTGATCGCCCAAACGCAAGGTATCCCGGACTCGGACATTACCGTTCACCTGCTGCGCGCGGGCGGCGGTTTCGGACGCGGGCTCAACAACGACTTCGTTAACGAAGCCGCCTGGATTTCGAAGACCATCAACGCGCCGGTGAAGCTGCTCTGGTCGCGTGAAGACGATATGACGCACGACTATTATCGTCCCGGCGGCTGGCACTTTATGAAAGGCGCGGTGGATTCATCCGGCAAGCTCGTCGCCTGGCGCAATCACTACATCGGCTATGGCGACGGCGATCGTCTCGCGCCCGCGGCCAACTTGCAGCCCAACGAGTTTCCCGCCACTTTCGTCCCCAACTTCGAATCACACCTTTCGACCATTCCGTTATGGCTAAAGACCGGCGCCCTGCGCGCTCCCGGAGCCAACGCGTACTCGTTCGTCTTCCAATCGTTCATCGACGAGCTGGCTCACGCGGCCGGACGCGATCCGCTTGAGTTCCGGCTGGCGCTGCTGGAGGAGCCCGGTACCGCCAACGTTCCCGGCTCCGCGAAATCGAAGGCGGAGAACGAACCGATTCCCAAACCGCCGCAGCGCGAATTCTACAATGCGGAGCGCATGCGGCGCGTGCTCCAAACCGTTGCCGATAAGTCCGGATGGGGCAAGACATCGCTCCCCAAGGGCACGGCCATGGGCGTCGGGTTCCATTACAGTTTTTCGGGCTACTTCGCGCATGTCGCGCAGGTTTCGGTCGACGCGCAGAAGCGCGTGAGCGTGCAGCATGTCTGGACGGCGGGCGATGTGGGCTCTCAGATCATCAATCCCAGCGGCGCGGAAGCGCAGGCGCAGGGCGCCATCATCGATGGCATGAGCGAGTTGATGGGCCAGGAAATCACGCTGGAAAAGGGACGCGTCGTCCAGACGAACTATGACAAGCACCAGTTGTCACGGATCAGGAATGCGCCGAAGATCGAGGTCTTCTTTGTTCCGAGCGACAATCCTCCGACGGGCCTCGGCGAGCCCGCTCTGCCGCCGATCATCCCGGCCATAGCCAACGCGATCTTCGCCGCTAACGGCGATCGCATCCGGGCGTTACCCATCGCGAACCTTGGATATCGCTGGGCTTGAGTTCAAAACGCAGCGCGCCTGGAGCGCGTGGCTCAAAAAGAACCACGCGAGTTCGGAAGGCGTGTGGCTGCGCATCCGGAAGAAGTCTTCGTCCACGATATCGGTGACGTATGCGGAAGCGCTGGACGCCGCGCTCTGTTACGGCTGGATCGACGCTCAGAAGAAGGCCGGCGACGCGGAAACGTTTCTGCAGCGGTTCACGCCGCGCGGTCCGAGGAGTATCTGGTCGAAGATCAACCGCGAAAAGGTGTTGGCTCTTATTGAAGCCGGGCGGATGCAGGCGGCCGGGCAGGCAGCGATCGATCGGGCGAAGGAGAACGGGAATTGGGACGCGGCGTACGACTCGTTCAAGACCAAGACGATCCCGCTG
>NZ_CAJCHS010000202.1 GCF_903970205.1 Nevskia soli
GCGCGGACGTGAACTGCGTTCCGCTCGCCCACGTGACCGCCGTGCCCGCGGTCGTGACCGTGCCGGTCCCGATGATCGGTCCCGCCTGCGCGAACTGCTGCCAGCTCCAGACTTCGATCTGATAGTTCTGGTCGGGGTACGGGTAGAAGAGCCACGTCGTGATCGGATCCGCGTAGTCCGGGTAGATCTCGAACGGGATCGATTCGACGCGCCGGTACTGGCGCGCGCCCCATTGCGCGGCGGTGCGGATCTTGACCTTGCGGTAGATCGGGCCGTTCGGGCCGGTCGCCGGCAGCAGCACGTTCACGCGCGTCAGGCGCACGGGGCGCACGACGGGAAACGTCGCGGTGGTCAGGCCGGTCGGGTCGATGCCGATGGAATAGGATTGTGTCCCTGCGGTGAGGGTATAGAGGTCGGCGCGCTCAGTAAAGATGTTGCCGCGGTTGATGTTGGTCGCGTCGATGAAGCGGTTGTAGGTCGCGAGCCCTTTCGTCGCGTCGTTCGTGAGCGCGCCGGTCACGGTGAGCAGGGGCTCGCCCGCGGCGAGCGCGCCCAGCTCCTGCATCGCATCCGTCACAATGTCAGCGACAGAAGTTGGCACGTTAGCGCTTTCGCTTCGGCTTCGCGGGCGTCGCCGCCTCGCGGTTCACGTCGTCGTTTGTCGCGTCATCTGTCGCGTCGTCGGGGAAGTCCGCGGGGGTCATGTACCAGCCGGAGGCCTCCGCGTCTTCGTGTTCAGTTTCGTCGAAGACGTGCTTCGGCGGGTGTTCGGGGTGGTACCGGGTGCTGGGATATACGCGGTCGGGCATGGGGTTTCCTTTGTGTTCGCGGAACGCGGGCGCGCCGCGGGCGTCGTTTGAGCAACGCCGCGGCGCGCCGCGGGTTAATACGAGGGGTAGAACTTCGCCGTGTTGAAGTCGTACGTGAACGTAATCGGCTTGCTCACGACCGAGGTCGAAGCGAGCGCGATGTTGTTCGCGGTTGTGGTGGTCCAGATCCCGTCCGGGATTACGGTGAACGCTCCGCCCGTGAAGCCGACGGGAATGTTGAACCCGGTAATGGCGGCGGTGCCGGTGACGTGGAAGAGTGGTCCCGATGGCGTAATCAGGCCCGCGGCGCTCGCCACGGCCGCCGTCGGCGCGAACGAGTCGCCGTAGGGGCTGTTCCAGCTTGGAACCCAGCTCAGGGTAACTGAACTGCAGAGAGACTCCGAGCCGGTCAGCGTGTTGACCCAGGGGGACACGTACACGTTCGCTGTCACGCACGATCCGCTCGGATCGTAGGCGTAAAACCAGTTGGGCGAACCGATAAGCACCGTGGAGCCGCTCGGGAAACCGGCGCGGATGCCGCTGCGACCGCGGATTACGGTCACGACAGAGCCAGTCAGGCTTTTGACCTGCATGGTTTCGCCGCGCGGATAGCCGGGCGCGATCACATAAAGCTGCGAGCCCTGCACGCCGATTCCCGCGACGGTGACGCCGGTTGTCGCGGTCAGGGTTACGGTGCTGTCGGTCGCGAGGATCGCCTGCGAGGTGGTGGTACTGGTCAAGACATTGACTTGCGCCGAGGCATCCGGCGCGAACGCGGGCGCGAGGCAAAGCGCGACCGCGGCAATAAGAGAGAGAATCGTTTTCATTGTTTTCCTTTTTTCAGTACTGGTTAGATGCGTTTGAACCTTGTAAACATTGGGCTTCGGCCACATTCTGGATAGGTGCTGAAGCCCTGGGTTATTTATGTTCTGAAGTGCCCGCGCTCATTGGCTGTTCGATACGTGGGTATCGCGCAAAGCGCGAAAAATCGCCTGGCTTGCCACGTCAGTGAGTCGCGAAAAAAACAGGACACACCAAAGCAGAAGTGGATCTTCTCCGTTCTCGAAACCGACCTTCAGCCGCTTCTCGAAGTGATCGAGCACGGCCTGGGTCCGGGTCGCAAAGAAGCGGAACAGCGCTGGATCGCCGACTATCGCGCCGCCGGGGCCGATCTCACGAACAGCACCAGCGGGGGCCAAGGTTCGGTAGACCGTGGGACGCCCGAGTGGCGCAGCGCCGTCGCGCGTAAAGCGAACGCGAACCGCACGCCGGAAGAGAAGCGCGCCGCGTCCGCACGAACCAACGCGGTTTACACGTCGGAGATGCGAAGCGCGGCGCTTCGAAAATGGCAGGCCGCGAAAACGCCGGAGGAGCGGAGCGCGATCCGCGTCAAAGCGAATACGAACCGCACTTCCGAATCGCGGGTAGCCGCCGCCGAAAAGCAGCGCGCCAGTTACCCGACCGAGAGACGCAGCGCGGCGATGTCGAAACGGACCGATGCGATGTCGGTGGAAGAACGAAGCGTCTGGGCCTCTCAAATGAACGCGCTCAAGACCACTGAACAGCGCCGCGAGGTAGCCATAAAAATTCACGCGAGCCGAACGGCGGAACAAAAATCAGCGACCGTTGAGAAATCCCGCGCGCCGCTTAGTGTTGCTGCCAAAAAATGGCAGGCTGCGAAGACGCCGGAAGAACGCCGCGCCGCCGCCCGAAAGGGTTGGGCGACGCGGATGCTGAAATTATCCCGCGATGGCACATGCTAATTCGGGGTAGAGAATCCCGAAACCGGTAAGCGAATCCAGTCTGGACCCCACGATTCTATTGACCCCGTCAAAAAATTGAACGAGGGACAAACTCAACCCGGTATCCGGGTCGGTCTGCATTGAAGAAATCGCGCCGGAACCAGCGGGCGGATTTTCCAGCGGAACGCTCACGAACGCGTAAGCGTTTTTGTGCATCAGAATCGCCTGCGGACTCACGGTGTTCGCCGCACCAAAAGTTGTAATCGCGGCGCCGTCCACGGGCGCGGCGGTCACGTTCTGGTACTGCCCGCTCGGCGTGATCGCGGGGCGCACCATCACGCCGCCGTTGCCCGATCCGTTCGAGCTGAACGCGGCGAGAACCACGAACTGCAGCAGGTCGCCGGTCGACTGCTTGGTCTGCGGGTGAACGCTGTACACGCCTGCGCATGTGAAGCGGTCGCCCACCACGAGGCGTGAAGCCGCAGTCGCGGTCCATCCGCGCGTCGAAAGCGTCATGGTGCCGTTGCTTCCGCCGTCCGCGGTCACGGTGCCGGTTACGTTGCCGGTTGCGTCGACCAGCGGAGTCCCGCCGTACGGGCCCGTTGTCTGCGAGTAGATGGTCTGATCGCGCTTCCAGGTGTAACCCAGAGTGCTGTCGACCACTTCGCCCTTGCGCATCATGGCGCCGATGGTTCCGGCTTCGTTATAGAGCGTCTTCTGACCGATGACGTACTGGCTCGAAAACTTCCGGTTGACGATGCAGGTCAGAGACTCTTCCGGGGGCAGTCCCAGCTCGACAATCTTGTCGCCGGCCGCGAGGTAGGTGTCTACCAGCGTCGGCGTGGTGCCGGGCGTGCCGACCGCGTTGTAGGTGTTCTGCGCGACGAACTGCGCGGCGTTCGCGTTGATGCGGTGCGCCATCGCGATCGCGGCGGGCTTGAAGTACTTCTCCTGCGCTTCGTCGATCGACAGCGTTTTTTCCACGCCGTCCCATTCGAAGTGGACGCCGGTCACATCGCCGACCGTGATGTTGGTCTTGATGTTCGTCAGGGGCTGCGGCTGGTAAAGCAGGCCGGTGGTTGCGGTGAAGATCTGGGGCTTGCGGACACTGACGGTGTCGCCGACCTTCTTGCCGATGAACTCTTTGTTGTATTCCTTCGTCATGTTCCGGCAGAAGCTCAGGTAGCCTCCGAGGTTCATGAGCACGCCTTTGCAGAACACGTTCGGCGTGAGGATGATGTTGTTTGCCATCTACGTTTGGGTTCCTTCGCGCGCCCTTTCGGCGCGCTGGTTTAGTCGTCCGCGCTGAGACGTCGCAGGAACTCGCGCTTGAATCCGCGCATGTCCAGCTTGTCGTCGTTGAGGTCGATGACGGCGGGGCTTCCGGCGCCGCCCACGTTGCGGGGCGGCTTCGGCAATTCCTTCGCCGGGGTTTTCTTGTCTGCAGGAGGGGCTTCGAGCGCGGCTTCGAATTTCGCGAGCGCGGCGATGGCGCGGATCGGCGTCATGGCGGCCATGCGCGCGATCTCGTCGGGCTGCTGCCCGAGCGCGTAATACAGCTTCGCGTTGTTGGTATCGAGCAGGTAATCCGCGAGCGCGCTGGTTCCCGGTGCTTTGGGCCATTCGATGGCTGCGGTTACCTCGTCGTAATCGGCGTGCGCTTTGCGGGCTTCCACTTCGGCCGCCGTGAAGTCTGCGGCGCGCTTTGCCTTATCGGCTTCGCGCTGGCGAGCTTCGCCGGCGACGCGCTGCGTTTCGAGCTCGGCGTTGATTTCCTGCCGCGCCTCGTAACGCGCGATCGCGCGGGAGTACTCGTCGTAAGTGGTGAAGTCTTCCTGCTTCGGGGCTGCGGCGGCTTTCGGCGCTGGCGGCGCTTTTTCTGTTGCAGGCGGCGGGGCCTGAATTTTCGCCAGTGCTTCGTCGCGCTGCCTCTCGGCTTCGCGCTGCGCTTTGACGGCTTTGTCGATGCGCTTCTGTACGTTCGGCGTTACGGCTTCGTCGTCGGCCTTCGCCTTGAACTTGCCGTCCGTTCCTCGCTCTGTGTCCTGCGTGGCCGGTTCCGATGCCGGTTCAGTTTTGGCGTCCTTTACGGGCGCCGCGGGTGTTTCTGGTTCCGTCTCCTCGCCCGCTTCGGCCGAAGCCGTCACGAGCGCGCGGAGCTGGTCTATGGATGGTTCTGTTACTACGTTTTCGGGCATGGGTTCCTA
>NZ_CAJCHS010000203.1 GCF_903970205.1 Nevskia soli
CCTACGGCGGGGTGAGTTGAACCGCGTCTATCGGATTCTTCGAAAGGCCTACGCGGAGCGCCCTTTCAGTGGCGAGGGCGCGTACCGGTTCGGAGCGCGCTGGTCGCGAGTCGGGACGCGAATCGCCTATACGGCCGAGCATCTATCGCTGGCGATGGTCGAGTACTTCGTGCATCTTGAGGTGGGTGACCCACCAACAGACCTGGTGGTGGCCGCGGCGGACGTCCCGGAGAGCGTGTCGCGAACGGCCGTTTCTACCGATGAGTTGCCGGCCGATTGGAGAGCGATGCCTGCGCTGCCGCGGCTGGCGGCGATCGGCGATCGTTTCGTGAGTGAGGCGAAGTACGCGGTGTTGCTGGTTCCTTCGGCGGTCGTTCCGGTGGAGTTTAACTGGTTGCTGAATCCCGCGCATCGGGAGTTCGAGCGGATCACGCTGCTTCCGGTGGAGAGCTTTGCGTACGATGCGCGGTTTTTTAAGTAGCCGCTTTACGACTCAAAGGTCAGCTTGATTCGTTGGTTCGGCGCGATCGCGAACCACCGGCGCGAGAGTGCGGAGCGCAGGGCGCGCACGTTTTGAATCTCGATCTCTGTTAGCGCCCGAGGGGCGAATTTGTTGAACTCGTCGGCGCTCCACAATGCATTGGACGCGCGCTCGGAATCGAACAGACCAACCAGCTTCTCCACTTCAAGTGCCTCGGCGGGAACGGCGCCGCGCGTACCTTTGCCGGTGGTATCCGCTACATCCCACCCTTCAGCAATCAAACCGAAGAAACCGCGACGGTAACCCAGAACACTCTCGACTACGAAATGAGTTAGATCGTGCATGGCGAAATGCGCGGCGTGCCTGGTTTGTTTCTGCCAGGTGACTGAACCATCCTGGCGGATGCATCGAAGCAAACCGGTGCCATCCGGCTGCTTAAGGATTTCGATGTGTAACATCAAACGAGAGTTAAAGCCCGCTCGTGTCCACGCGCCGCAACCGGCTCAATGCGCGTGACACGTCTGTCGCGAATCAGCAGCGCCTCGTCAAATAGATTCACGGACGGGCAAATGTGCTTCGGCAGCAGATACAGCAGTTCGCCGATCGCGGGCGCATCGTCCGCAGGCACCGCAATCGGCAGATGCTCTTCACTTGGCTTTAGCGGCTCAAAGTCACTGTGGCCGACAACGACGCAGGTCGGCACGCCCGCATCCGCTGACACGCTCTTGTGTCCGGCGTCGCACGTGACGCGGCCCGGCGCGGGATGGCTCACCACGGTCGCGATTACGAGAGCGGCGGCCTGGAATCCGTAACCGGGGAGTTGCGCGAGACTGTTCACGTCGTTGAACACGATCGTCCCCGGCGACACGCGATGTACGAACGCGCCTGACGTGAAGCCGGCATAGCTCAAGGAACACGGCATGGCCGGAGTTCCCGCCGTGATTACTTCGCCCGCGCGCAATCCGGCGTCGGTCAGCTTCGCGACCAAATCCATCAGCCGGTCATAGCCCGCGTACGCCAGCCGTTCGCGGTCGTTCATCGACGGCGCGGTGACGTGACCGTCGTAATAGTGGATGCCTCGGAACCGCGCGCCGGCCGCCTGGGCGAGTCCGATGATCCCCGACGCATCCTCCTGGCCGACTCCCGTGCGGTCCATCCCCGGATTCACGTCGATGAAGATGCCGATGTCCGAACCGCGCCACAAAGCCGCCTGCGCCGCATTCTCCACCAGGACCGAAACGCGCGTTCCGGGATGCTCTTCCGCAATCTCCATGACCCGCCGCGCATGCGGGCCGGTCAACGGAAACGCCACCAGAACATCCGGCGCCCCCGACTCACAGGCCATCGCCAACTCGCGCGTGGTCGCGCACTTAAACTGACGCACGCCATAATGCAGCAGGCGCTCGATGACCCATCGCATCTTCGCGGTCTTCAGGTGCGGCCGCCAGCGATTCGCGTCGCCGTCCATCATGCGCAGCGCCGCTTCGATGTTGGCGTCGACCTTGTCCGCGTATACCGCCAGCGCAGGCGTCAGAATCGCTTCTGCGTCTTCGAACGTGTAATCCTCAAGCTTCATCCGTGGCTCGCATTCTCATCACAACATTCGGCTCGTACGGCGACCTGCATCCCTACCTCGCGATCGGCCGCGAGCTGCGGAATCGCGGACACTCGGTCACCCTAGCTACCAGCATGATCTATCGCGAGAAGGTGGAAGCGGAGGGTTTCTCGTTTCATGCTGTTCGTCCCGAGATCGATCCCGACGATCGCCGCTTTTTTGAAGCGCTCTTCGATCGCCGGCGCGGCAGCGAGCACGTGATCCGCTGGGTGGCCGGCGTTGTGCGCGAGACGTTCGCCGATACGCTTCCGGCCGCCCGCGAAGCGGACCTCATCGTCACGCACCTGATCACGTTTGCTGCCGTCGCGGTTGCTGAGCACTTGAAGAAGCCGTGGGTGTCGACCGTCCTCGCACCCGCCTCGTTCATCTCGGCGTATGATCCGCCGCTCATCCCGTCGGCTCTGTGGGTGACGAAGCTCCGCGTTTTCGGTCCGGCGTTCATGAAGCGGATTTGGGATGTCGGGCGCCGGAAGAGCCGGGCGTGGGTGAAGCCGGTACTGGAGCTTCGCCGCGAACTGGGGCTCGACACACGCGAGAGCCCGCTGTTCGAAGGCGCGAACTCGCCGGCGCGCATTCTTGCTCTGTTCTCGCGCGCGCTCGCCGAACCGGCGATCGACTGGCCCGAACAAACGATCGTCACCGGTTTCTGTTTCCACGAACACGCGCAGAGCGAATGGGCTGGGCGCGAGCCACTCGAAGCGTTCCTCGCCGCGGGTGAACGGCCGGTCGTTTTTACGCTCGGATCGTCAGCGGTAAGCGTCGCGCGCGACTTTTACATTGAAAGCGCTGCCGCGATTGCGAGTTTGAAAGCGCGCGCCATCTTCCTGACCGGACCGATGCCCCAGCACCTTCCCGATCCGTTGCCGCCGAATATCCTGTGTCTCGAATACGCACCGCACGCCGCGATCATGCCGCATGCGTCCGTGATCGTGCATCAAGGCGGAGTGGGGACAACGGCCGAAGCGATGCGTTCCGGCCGCCCGATGCTGGTCGTCCCGTTCTCGCACGATCAATTCGATAACGCGGCTCGCGTCAAACGCGCGGGGATCGGCGAGACTTTGCCGCGCGAACGCTATCGTGCTTCGCGAGTTGCAGCGCTACTTTCGAAACTGCTCATGAATCCGTCCTATGCTGCTGCGGGAGCGGCGATAGCGGAGCGGATTCGATCGGAGCACGGCGCGCGCCTGGCGGCGGATGAGATCGAACTCGCGCTGAAAGAGCCGGTGCTATCCTGAGATTTCGCAAGAACGCACCCGCCCGCAACGGCGGGTTTTTTAGTTTCATGCTCGACTTCAGCAAATTGAATG
>NZ_CAJCHS010000204.1 GCF_903970205.1 Nevskia soli
CGCCGCCACCGCCGCCGCCCGCGGCCTGCTGCTTCGCAGGCTTCAAATCGGGGACATAGGGCTTCAGGTTTGGATCGACCAGAGAGAGCTGCTGTTTCTTTACAGCATCCATGATCTGCCTCGAGAAAACAGTGCCCAGCAGAATGACCACTACGGTAAGAATCGCGGCCGAATAGCCCCAATTCTTTCGATCCGGCGCGTAGAGCCCCCAGATGCTCTTAACCGGTACGGGTTTTGACGTGACTTCGAGCGGCGGAAGCTTCGGAGGGTTGAACGCCTCACGAATATTCTGGATGAACGACTTGTACCAAGGCTCCTCAACCTCAACAGCAAACAGCCGGTTCAGATTTTCCTCGGCCGAGGCTTGAAGCGCGTCCTGAATTTCAGGAGGATCGATAGTGGTCTGGGAATTACTCATCTCGGGATCATCTCGGGAATGTTCCGCTACGAATTTTGGAGTGCAGTCAGGGCTGGAGCTTCTCCCTTAAATACGTAAGGCGTCATTTGAGAGTTGCAGGTTAGCAGCCTTTTTCTTTTCTGGAACCCGGGGCTACCATTTTCCGGATTTTGATTCGAGTGTAACATGAGGCTGCTCGTTTTCGGGACTGCCGCGCGCTTATATAGTTGAAGCATGCGAGGTTTTACACAAGGGCTCATACCGCTGCTCGGGTTGGCCGGGATTGCTCTCGCCGCGCGCGCGGAAGAGGCGCGGTTTCCAGTTCTGGCTCTCAACGCGGAGATGCCTGCATTTGAATTGCCCGGCGTCGACGGAAAGATCCATCGCTCGACCGACTGGGAAACCAGTAAGGTGCTGGTCGTGATTTTCACCTGCAATCATTGCCCGACAGCGCAGCTCTACGAAGGCCGGATCAAGGCGCTTGCGGCCGAGTGCGAGCCCCGGGGCATCACCGTTGTCGCCATTCAGCCGAATAATCCCCAAGCCATCCGGCTTGACGAATTGGGCTACACGGATGTAAGCGACTCGTTTGACGAGATGAAGATTCGGGCCGCCTACCGGCATTTCAATTTCCCCTATCTCTATGACGGCGACACCCAACAGGTTGCCAAGGCGTTCGGGCCGTCGGCCACGCCGCATGCGTTTGTATTCGACTCCCGGAGACGGCTCCGGTACGAGGGCCGGATCGACAACAGTGTGCGCGAAAACCTGGTCACGCGGCACGACTTGCGAGAGGCGATCAACGCCGTTCTCCTGGGGCGTCCGGTGATTGTTCCGCGCACTCCCAGCATCGGATGCTCTACCAAGTGGGCCTACAAGGAAGCCGATCGCAAGGCTGAGGAGGAGCGGCTGGCCCAGGAGCCCGTTTCCGTGACGGAAATCCAGGCTGCGGACTTGGAGAAGGTCAGACAGAACCCGGGAGGCAAGATCACGCTGGTGAGTTTCTGGGCGACGTGGTGCGGCCCGTGCGTCGATGAGATGCCCGCGTTACGCAAAACGTGGGAGATGTACCGTCACCGGCCGTTCAACTTCGTTACGGTGAGCGTCAACTATCCGGACGAGCGGAAAGGCGTGATGCGCGTGCTCGAAGAGCAGCACATGTCCGGCCGCAATCTGCTCTTCGGCGCCAAAGACACGTACGGCCTGATGCGCGTCTTCGATCCGGATTGGGACGCTTCGGTGCCCTACAACGCCATCGTGGGGATTGACGGAAGCATCGCCGCGAAACTGCAAGGCACGTTCGATATCCTCACGCTCCGGCGCCGCATCCTCGCGAATTTGCCGGACGACGACTACATCGGGCAGCGGGCCTACTGGAGCAACGCGCCGAAATGAACCAGCCGTCCTTCGATCCGGGCCTCACCCAGAAGTACGATTCGCCGCTCCGCCGGACATTCAATGCGGATGGATCGTTCAACGTGGTCCGGCGCGGGACGCATTGGCGCGACATTCACCCGTATCTGCACCTGGTGAGTGTTTCCTGGTCGCGTTTCTTTGGGTTTGTGCTCACCGCCTACGTCCTGGTGAACGTGATCTTCGCGTCGATCTACTTCGCGCTCGGTCCGGAGTCGCTCGCCGGAGGGATGGCGCCGGAACAAGGCGTTGCGCGGTTCCTGAAAGATGTCTTCTTCAGTTCCCAGACGCTGACGACGGTCGGTTTCGGCGCTATCTATCCGAACACGACGGCCGCAAATGCGGTAGCGGCTATTGAAGCGCTGGTGGGTTTACTCGGATTCGCGGTCGTGACCGGGCTGCTATTCGGGCGGGTGTCACGGCCCTCGGCCCGCATCGGGTTCAGCGAGAGAGCGCTGATCGCGCCGTATCAAGGCGGCACTTCGCTGCAGTTTCGCGTGGTGAACCGGCGTGCCAACAGCCTGATGGAGATGCAGGCAACGGTCACTTTGATGCGGGTGAAGCCCGAAGACGGCGGGAAGCTCCGCAGCTTTGACGTCCTCAATCTGGAGCGTTCCTCGGTCATCTTCTTTCCGCTGACGTGGACTGTCGTGCATCCCATCGACAACAGCAGTCCGTTAAACGGCAAGACGCCTCAGGATCTGGCCGCCGCGCAGGCCGAGATTCTGATTGTGTTGAAAGCGTGGGACGAGACCTTCAGCCAGACCGTCTACCAGCGCTTTTCGTATCGTTACGACGAGATTGTGTGGGGCGGCAAGTTCACCCCCGCGTTTCACGTCAATGGCTCCGGCGATTTGGAACTCGAAGTCGATCGGGTCGGCGCGCATGAGCAAGTGCCGGGTTTGATTACGCAGACAGCAGCGCAGTCGTCATAGCCCGGTTTACGACAGACCCATACACGGAATCAGGCAGCCTCGTTCGTGGTTGCGGCGCGGGCTTGCCAAAGAAATAGCCCTGCATCAGAGTGATGCCGCAATCGATCAGACGGTCCCTTATCTCGGCCGTTTCCACTCCCTCCGCAATGGTTTGAATTCCGGACTCGCTTGCCAGTTCGGCAAGCTTCACGATTGTGTTCCGGCCGATCGCCGTGCGGATGTTCCAGACCAGGGACTTATCGAGCTTGATAAAGTCCGGCTCAAGTTCAGCCATCAGCTGCAGCGAATTGGAGCCGGTTCCGATATCGTCCAGGGCCACACGGAAGTGCTGCTCGCGATAGTAATCGACAATCCTGCGGAGGTGCTTCGAATCCCCGACGCGTTCCGATTCCACGATCTCGAATACGATATCGGAAGCGGTGTAGTGCGTGTCGCGCATGGCTCGCTTGGTCGACTTCATGCAGAATGCCGGGTCATAAATCGAAGAAGGCTGGAAGTTGATGAACACCGACTTCGGTACGCTCTGACGGGCCGCCTGACGAATGGCGGTCCCGCGCGCATAGGAATCGAACACGTGAACGTCGCCGCGCGCGATGGCGGTTTCGACAATCTCGCCGCCGTTATAAAATCGGTCGGACTCCAGGCGCACCAGGCTCTCGTGACCGAACACTTCGCGCGCCGCGGTATCGACAATCGGTTGAAAATAGAAGACGAACTGATCCTTCATAAGCGCGTCGGCGAACCATTGCGTGTCAACCCGCTTTCCGAACTGCTCCAGACTGGTTGCGGCCATCAGATTTACCAGGTCGAAGGTGACGCGCAAATCGAGCGCTTCCGGGGCCGAAAGTTCCCGGCGCAAAACATTTACGACATCGTTCTTGTCCCCGTCGGGACGCAGCCCGAAGGTTCCGTCGTTGAACGTGAACGGTATTTGGTTCGAGGACAAAACGGATTCAATACGGCCGCACAGGGCCGACGTTGGCGCATAGAGATAGACATTCGCCGAAGTGCAGGTCGACTGAATCCGGCAGACCTGGCAATTCGCGGTGCTCATGCTTACCCTATCGGGCGAACCTGCGGCGCACTTTAGGCGAGAGGCGTTCTGAAATTGACCGGTCGGGAAACGCGTCTATCTCAAATCGCACGATGCCAGGTGATGGAATTCTCGTCATGGGAGATGAGAATGCGATCCTGTTGTCCTCGCAAGCCGGAGCACTTCGGGATCGGGTCTACCGTCGAGTCCGGCCGCGAGGGCGCTCTGAAAATCTCTGCTCGCGCGCGTCAGCGAGGCGCTGGCGTAGGTTCTCCGGCAGGGGCACCGCAGCTCTTCGCGAAGCTTCGAAGCGCTGGACGAGGGAATCCAGAGATATGCGAGTACCGGCCACGTACTACCCGCCGTGGCGTTCTTCGACGTATTCTTTGGCCATCGGGTTAACTATAACGGGATGCCGGGACCCCTCGGGCCCCCGAACAACCAGCCCGCGCCGGTTTACTTCAATTCGCGCCAGTCGCCTTCGTCCACGTGAACGTCGTGCTTCTTCGCGGCCGCTTTGATTCGCTTCCAGGCCGCGTCGCGTTCGTCATCGCTGACGCCCTTCACCTGATTGAATCGTGCGATGGCGTTCCTTACATGGGCGGCGTCATGGATCGGCTCTTTGCGTTCCTTGGGGAAGGCGAACTCCCCGCTTGTCATCTCGTCTCGTTGAGGTTCGGAAACTTTG
>NZ_CAJCHS010000205.1 GCF_903970205.1 Nevskia soli
GCCGCGCCCGCCGGGCTGCAAGAAGCTTAAGCGTTACTCGGATCGCACATCGGCGCGATGTTTACGACTGAGGCCATCGCAAAATAAGCGGAGGCCGGACCTTACTTCCAATTCCCCAGCATCTTCCTTATCAACGCAATCTGCCCGAGGTGATAGCTATTATGATCCGCCAGAGTCAAAGCCTCGCGCAATAGCGACTGACCCTCCGGGGCGTGCGGAATCGGCGCGGTCAGATCTTTAGAATCCTCAAGCAACCCAACGAACGCATCCAGGTCCGCTCGAAAGTGCTGGATCGTCTCACTCCACGCGCGGTCATTCGGAGGCGCCTCGTCTTTCGGCCAGTAACCATCGGGGAATGGCGGGGACTCATGCTTCGGATCGCGGCTGAATTCCAGAATGTCGTGCTGCGCCAATCGCAGATGCTCCACCAGCTGCCACAGCGTGTGCGGTGAACCCGCCGGCTTTGCGCCGCGATGCTCGGGTGGAATCCCTTCCACTGCCTCCTCGAATGCGGCGTGCGCATTCCCCGTCTTCAGAAGCTCAATCAGATTTTTGCGCAGCGAATCCTGCCCGTCTCTTTGCATGAACAAAGTGTATCGACCTGTAACGGTGTCCCAACCGTGAAAACCGAACTGGATCCACAACCGTTCTTCCGATCAAATAAACTAGTACGGACCGATGCAAAGCTACGACCTCATCGTAATCGGCTCTGGGCCCGCGGGCCAGCGCGCCGCAATTCAGGGCTCCAAATCCGGCAAGCGTGTCGTCGTGGTCGAGCGGCGCGAAGTGCTTGGCGGCAACTGCATCAACACCGGCACGATCCCCAGCAAGACGCTCCGGGAAGCCGTCATGCACCTTTCCGGCTACATGTATCAGAGCATCTACGGCATGAATTATCGCGTCAAGGAGAAGATCTCCATGTCCGATCTTTCCTTCCGCGTCCAGCACGTGATCAAGACGGAAGCGGATGTCACGCAAGCCCAGCTCACTCGCAACAATGTCGACATCATGTTCGGCACGGCTTCCTTCACCGGCCCCACCACGATTAAAGTTACCGGGACGCGCGGCATCACCGAGATCGAGGCGCCGCACGTCGTGATCGCCACGGGAACCCGCCCGGCCGATTCGGCCAAGGTTCCGCTGAACGGCACCACCATCATCAACAGCGATCAGGTTCTCCAGATGCCGGAGATTCCCAAGTCGCTAATCGTGGTCGGCGGCGGCGTGATCGGCGTCGAGTATACGTGCATGTTCGCGACCCTCGGCGTGCGTGTCGTCCTGGTTGAGAAGCGCCCGCGGTTGCTCGAGTTCGCCGATTCGGAAATGGTCGAAGCGCTGTCTTATCATTTGCGCGACCATCGCGTCACCATGCGTTTGAACGAAGAAGTCGAAAGCGTGGAAGAAAATGCCGCCGGCGGCGTCGTGGCCAACCTGATGAGCAAGAAAAAGATCGTCGGCGATGCCTTGCTCTATGCCGTCGGACGCCAGGGAAATGTGGACGAAATGAACCTGGCCTGCGCCGGCATCGAGGCCGATAATCGCGGGCGTATTCTTGTCGATGGTGACTTCCACACCCGGCAGCCGAATATCTTTGCGGTGGGCGATGTGATCGGCTTCCCGAGTCTCGCGTCGGTTTCCATGGAACAGGGCCGGATCGCGGCGGCGCGCGCTTTCAACATCCCTGCGTATTCCAATCCGGCGAATTACCCCTACGGCATCTACACCATCCCGGAAATTTCGTTTATCGGAAAAACCGAAGAGCAGCTCACCGACGAGGACGTCCCTTATGAGGTCGGTGTCGCCTACTATCGCGAGATCGCGCGCGGCCAGATTCGCGGCGACACAACCGGCCGCCTAAAGATCATTTTTCACCGCGAAACCCGCCTGATTCTCGGCATTCATATCATTGGCGAGGGGGCATCCGAGTTGCTGCACATCGGTCAGGCGGTTTTCATCCTGGGAGGCACTGTAGACTATTTCGTCGAGACGGTTTTCAATTACCCAACACTTGCCGAGTGCTATAAGGCAGCCGCGTTCAACGGCTTGAATAAGCTTGCCCGTTTGCAATAGACAGAGGACTTGAGATCCATGGCAGAGAATAACGGCTCCATCACGATCGGCGTGATGGCATCCGATCACATCGCGGTGGGGTTAGTTGAAGGGCACCGGGTTCGCGGGAAGGTCCACATCATCGAAGGCCTTCCCTCGATGCCCGCCGACTCGATTGCGCCGGTGATCTACGACGAAATGGTTCGCGTGAGCGCCGAGGCCGGGATCGATGTCAACGCGGTTCAGGCGGTGGGCGTCGGTTTCCCCGGCATTGTGCGGAACGGAGTCGTCCAGGAGTCGCCCAATATTCAGCAAGCGAAAGGGCTTGACCTCGCGGAGTCGATGAGCTGCGTGCTGGGCCGGGTCAACTCGAAGGCTCCGGTGCTGGTGCTGAACGACGCGGACGCAATGGCCGCCGGTGTTGCCGCGGCGATGGGAAGCCTGGAGAAGCTTACCCGCGTGTGGACGCTGGGCAACGGCATTGGCTTCGGCCGGTTCCCGCGGGTGCAAGGCGCCTGGGAGTGCGGTCACATGGTAATCACCATCGATCCCAAAGAACAGTTCTGCGGCTGCGGCGGCGCCGGGCACCTGGAAGGCATCATGGGGTATCGGGCGATGCGGCTTCGTTTTCTCGATATGGAGCCGGAGGAAGTATTCGCCGGCGCCCGGCTCGGCGATCCGAAGACTTCCGCGTTCGTCAAGATGTGGCATCGCGCGCTGGCCGCCGCCACCGCCAATCTGATCCATCAGGACGAGCCCGGCAAATTCTACATCACCGGGCCGAATTCCATTTACGTGGAAACCGCCTTGCTCAATCAGTATTTGCATGAGATGGTGAAGATGACTCCACTTCAGGGCAGTGTCTTTGAAGTGATCCCGACGAGTGACGAAATCGCCGTCGTCGGAGCCGCCATCAGCGCTCACTTAGCCGCTGGAGCTTAGCTTCACCGGATTATGCTTCCTTCCCATTCCGACGGATTTACCGCAAGCGACGCGGACTCTTTGATGCGCGCCATCGCGCAGCTGCGTGAGCGCATGCGCCTGCAGGAAACGGAGCTCGATAATCTCCGCACGACCACCCGGTTCCTGCACCAGATGAACGAGCGCGACCCGTTGAACGGCAGTTCGGGTACTTCCGGCGTTGTTACTGCGCCAGACACGTCGATCCTTGACCGGATCAGCCGGCTGGAGGCGCGTTCGGTGGAACAGGCGAGCACCGTTCAGCAGATCCTGGCTGTGCTCACGCGGACCGATTCCAACCTGCAGCGCGTGATCGCTGAATTGGATCGCCTGCTACCCGCGCCGATCGCGGTGCGGCCGGTTCAAGACGTTGCACCGGAGAGCAAGGAAACGGAATTGCCTGCGGAACCCGCTGTGGTTGCGGCGGATGTCATCAATCCTTTCCCGCCTCCCCCGCCTGCGGATTTCGAAACGCTCGACGATGACGAACTAGAAGCGCCTCGCACGGGTTGGAAGGGTTCGATCCTCGGCATCCTTGTGATCATTGGTCTGCTCGTCGGGACGGTGCTCGTCATCCGGCATGCGCGTCGCACGGCACCGCTCGGGACGGACGCGAGCGCTGCATCCGTCTTCTCACCGATGGAGCGCGCGCGGCTCTACGAGAACGATAAGAAATACGCGGAGGCGGAAGCCGTCTATCGCGATATACTCAAGCGCGACCCGCAGAATGCCGATGCGATCCGTCATCTTGCCAGCGTGTTGTTTCGCCAAAATAAGATCGAGGAAAGCTCGGTGGTTCTGAAACCGTTGGTTGTTACCGGGAGTGATCAGTGAGGCGCTTGTTATTGCTGTTCCCGATTTTCGCTGTAGGCTTGTTGGCCGATCCGCAAGGCCTGCAGCCCGCTCCGTTCAGCGTGGTGCAGAAGCTGCAAGCGATCTCGAAGAAATACGGAGCCGCCAAGCGATACGAGTTCTCGGGCGAGATGGTCATCGACGGCCTGGAGCCCAATGCCAGCGCAGCGACTCCTATCGGCGAAGCGAAAATCGAAGTCGCGTTTGGAGAAGAAGGCAGGTATTTGTTCAAGATTCATCCCAAGCGCGGGGCTGAATATGTGATCGTCTGCGATGGACAGAAGACGTGGACGTTCGTGCCCTCCAAGAAGCAGTATATGGTTGAAGAATCGGCGAGCGATAACGCGGATACTTCCGTCGAGGCCGCTAATAGCGGAGACGATAACGGGGGTGGCGATAACATCGTTGAGCAATACGCGCGAGCCGTCGTCAGCACCTTGAAGAATCTCTACCCGTCGGCGCGCACGGCCGGCTTTTACGGTTACGACAGTCTGAAGATCAACGGCGAAAAAGGGAAGTGGCCGGTCATCCGCGTCGAAAGTAAGAACGCGCTGGCGGGAAATGGCGTGAGCACGGAGATCGTGTTCGACCCCGATACGTTGGCGATCGGACGCATGATGATCGCCGACGTGCAAACCAATGAGGGCCAGCGGGTCACGGTGCGGAGTTGGCTGCAGCTCGACCATTTCACGGTGGGTGACGTACCGGACGATCGGTTCACGTTCGAGCCGCCGAAAAACGCGAAGCTAGTCGAGGAGCTGCAAATTCCCGGACAGACCGGTGTCGCGTTGGTGGGGCACATGGCTCCCGATTTTGAACTTAAGACCCTCGACGGCGAAAAGGTCAAGCTGAGCGACTTACGCGGTAAACCGGTGATGCTTAACTTCTGGGCAACGTGGTGCCCGCCTTGCCGGCACGAACTGCCGACGGTAGCTAAGTTGAATTCCGAGTTCGCGAGCAAGGGGCTAATGGTGTTTGGCGTCAACGATGAGGGTAAGATGACGGCGAAGCGTTATCTACACAAAGAGGAGTTAGAACTGCCCACGCTGGACGATAGCGACGAGCGGGCGCACCGGCTCTACGGCATTCGTGCGATCCCGATGGTGTTCATCATCGATAAAGACGGCAAGATTGCGCACTACTTCAGGGGCGGTAGAGAAGAGCCGGAATTGCGGGCGGCGTTGAAGTCG
>NZ_CAJCHS010000206.1 GCF_903970205.1 Nevskia soli
GCGTAGACGGGCGCGTCGGAGGTCCAGATCTGATAGGCGTTGAAACCCGCGCCGTTTCCGGCTCGTCCCGATCGCGTGCGTCCCCAGCCGAGATGCACCGCGATGGCGTCGTCCGGCTGACCGGGCTGCACCCATACCGAAGCCCATACCGTGCGGCCGTTCAGGTTGAGCTCGACACGATCTTCGCTCCACAGCTTCAAACGGCGCGCGGTCGGGATGCTCATCAGCGCCGCGTTGTCCCAGGTCAGCCGCGTCATGGGACGGGGCAGTTCCTGCAGCCAGCCGTTGTTGGCGTAACGGCCGTCGTAGAGATACGGATCGGGGTAGAACGAGACTTCGAATGTTCCCTGCGGAGACGCGGGTTGCTGATTGGACGCGGGCGGAACTTTCGCCCCCGACATCGTCTTGACGGGAAGCGCCGAACCGGCAACCACGCCGTCATGCACGGACTTGCGCCACCAGGTGTCGAAATCCGCGCCGGGGTGCTGCTTTTTCCAGTAGTCTTGCAGCGTTTCGTAACCGGACTTCTCGTTGTTTTCAGTGAGCGCCGCGAGCAATTCAGACGGAGACTTCCCGCCGTACAACGGGATAATCAGCGGTTGAATGATGGAAACGGTTCCATCGAACGCGCGGGCGTCGCCCCACATTTCGAGTTCATGGGCTTGCGGGATCTGCCACTGGCAATATTGGGACGTCTCATCGTCGTAGAGACCCATGCGGATGCGCAGCCGCGCCTTCTGCAGCTTCTTCGCGAATTCCAGATCCGCGGGCGCATTGTAGGCCGGATTGCCGCCGATGATCATCAGCACATCGACCGCGTTGGCGTCGAGATCGCTCCCCAGTTGTTTCAAATCGGCGAGCTGATCGCTGGGATTCGCTTCCGGTGAATCCGTGAAGGTGACTGTCTTGCCGAAATTGCCGAGCGCTTCGTTGATCGCGAGCGCCAGGGCATGCACTTCCGCGCTTTGACTCTCGCCGGCGACGACGATGCTGGCGCCCTTGTTCGCCTGAAGGTCGCGAACCAGGGGAGCAAACCAATTTTGCGAAACGAACTTGCCGCCGGCGATCGCGCCGCCAACGCCCAGCGCGCCGGCAAGTTCGCGGGTGAACGGTTCGATATCCGACGGCTTTACGGGCCAGCGGTGATCGGCCTTCGATCCAGTCGGCGTCGGCGTGGTTTCCACCACGTACAGGCGATTCATATTCAAATCGCCCGTGCGAACCTGCCGCCGCTGCATGAAGTCGTGGGCGTAGCGCGTGGACGCCGGACCGGTGCAGAAGAAATCCGCATCGATCGCGAGCACGACCTGAGCCGCATCGAACTTGTAAACCGGATTGGTGTAGGCGCCAAACGCGAGACGCGTGCCCTCGCGCCGCCCTAGCCCAACCGGCTCCCACTGAATCCACTTCGCGCCCGGATAGAGGGTGAGCAGATCCTTGATCTGAGCGCCGAGCGTCGGCGAAGTGATCGTCTCGGTCAGGATGCGGATACCGGAGCCCTGCTTGCCGATCTGTTCCGCGACGACATCTTTGAACACGGTCAGGAACGAACCGTACGAGCGGATCTCACCCAGGAAATTGATGGACTGCGAGCGGTCCGGATCGTAGAGCCCCAGAACCGAAGCCTGCGTGGCAACATCGGTTGCGCCCAGGCTGGCCGGATGCGCCGGATTGCCTTCGATCTTGGTTGGACGCCCCTCGTTGCTTTCCACCAGCACGCCCTGCGCATAGCCGCCGGTTGTCGCCGCGCTGGCGAAGAACATCGGCTTGCCCGGATAGTAATTCTCGGGCTGCGTCACGTACGGCATGATGAACTCGGTCGGCTGCTTGGTGCAGGCCCCGAGCCCGGCTAACGCGAGCGAAGCACCCATCAGCTTCAGGAAGTCGCGGCGTCCGTCGCCGTCGGTCCATTCCGAGGCTTGCCGGGGGAACTCCCGGTGCAGATAGTCCTGAAACTCGTCGGTTTCCGCGATCTCTTCCAGGCTGCGCCAATAGTCACGGCCTTTCGCCCCTTCGAGGCGCTTCCGGATGGACTCGAGGTCCAGTTTTGCGGTGTGTTCGCTCATCGGTGACAGGTGTAGCAAGTATCTAACTTCTGAATGTGATATTCCTTCATGAGCCGCAACCCGATGGTGTGCTGGTCGGCGCCGGCATCGGTCTCAGGGTTGTAGCCCATTTTGGTGATGAACTCGCGCGGCCTTACGTAGTCCTGCGGATTGCGATGGCAGTTGAGGCACCAGCGCATCTCCAGGCTGTTTTGCTGGTACATCAACGGCATCTGGTCCACGCGTCCGTGGCAGGTTTCGCAGCCGACGCCCTTCTTGATATGGATGCTGTGATTGAAGTACACGAAATCCGGCAGGTCGTGAACCTTGGTCCACTGAATGGACTGATCGGTGCGGTAGCTGGCGCGCACGGGCTCCAGCGTCGGGCTGTTCACCCAGATCTGCGAGTGGCAGTTCATGCAGGTCTTGGTGGGCGGAACGTTGGCAAACCAGGAATTCTCGACCGACGTGTGGCAGTAGCGGCAATCGATTCCCATGGAGCCGACGTGGTGCGTGTGGCTGAACGGCACGGGCTGCTCACGCGCTTCACCCTGGCGCGTCGCATAGGACGAATCCGCGCCCAATTCAAATAAAATACCGCCGAGTCCCGCTACGGACAGCAGCCCAACGATGATCCCAAGCTTGGACAGATTGTTCGCGCTGTAGTGAAAGATCTGAGCCATCAGTTGTGAACCAACCCCGTATTATTGCTCATCGAAGTGCAATGGATTCGGCCAAACAGTACGCGTACGCCCCAGATTGCACGCTCCGATAAATGCGTCGAGCCCCCACCCGAAGGACTACTGTACCGCACCAGATTGGCCCTGTGTGGGTAAAACGCAATGCGGTTTTCTTTAAACTGAAAGTTCTCGCCATGCTTCGCTCTTTTGTCGTGATCTTAACGTGCGTATTTCTCTTGACAGCCGGTGCGGCGGCCGCCGGAAAGAAGCGTGCCGATATTCAGATTCTTGATTTCAAGGCGGAACGCGCGGACGATCTGATTTCCGTGCATGCAAAAGTAAAGAACGTCGGCGAGAGAACGCTGCAGCAGGTCAACATCATTTTCCGTTTTGTCGATACCCAGCATGCGACGGTGACGACGCAGCGTACGGCACTGGAAAAGCTTTCGCTCGCGCCCGGGGAGGAGAGTGAAATCGACGCGCAGATGCAGGACGCACCGCGCGCCGTGTGGGTGATGATTCTTGCGGAGCGCTCCGGCGGCGTCGAGACGCGCGTGGCCGGCGACGGACCGTATACGGTTGAATAGACCGCAGATGCGATAAAAGATGCAAAAAATTATTCAGCCGGCCGGGCAGCTCTCGGGCTCGCTCGATCTGCCCGGCGATAAGTCGATCTCGCACCGCTACGCGATTCTGGCGTCACTTGCGGAGGGCCGGAGCGTGATTCGGAACTTCGCTACGGGAGCGGATTGCCATTCTACTTTGGGTTGCGTCGGCGCGTTGGGGATTCCGGTTTCGGTTGAGGGTGCGACGGTTACCATCGAAGGCCGCGGGCTCGATGGATGGACTCGGCCCGGTTCGGATCTGGACGCCGGGAATTCGGGCTCCGCGATGCGGATGCTGGCGGGTCCGCTGGCTGCACAGCCGTTCTCCAGTTGCTTGATCGGCGACGAATCGCTGTCGCGGCGGCCCATGGATCGGATCATCGAACCACTCAGCAGGATGGGCGCGTTGATTGAGGCACGCGAAGGCCGCTTCGCTCCGCTCTCGATCGAAGGCCGGTCATTGCACGCGATTGATTACGCGTCGCCGGTGGCGAGCGCTCAGGTCAAGACGTGCGTGTTGTTAGCGGGGTTGTTTTGCGAGGGCGACACCGTGGTGCGGGAGCCGATGCGCACGCGTGATCACACCGAAATCGCACTGCGCGAGTTCGGCGCGTCCATCACGATCGCGCGGCGCGTTACGACTCTCACCGGCCGGCCTGCGCTGACGGGGCGTGAACTGACCGTTCCGGCGGATTTGTCATCAGCCGCGTTTTTCCTGGTCGCGGCGTCGATCGTCCCGGGCTCGCACCTGGTTTTGCGCGGGATTGGCTTGAATCCTTCGCGATCCGCGCTGCTCGACTTCCTGCTATCGGCCGGCGCGAGCATCCGCATCGTCAACATGGAGCATGTGAATGGCGAGCCGATCGGAGATCTCGAGGTCACAGGAGGCGCGCTGCGCGGCGGCGAGATCAGCGGAGAACTGGCGGCGGCTTTGATCGACGAAATTCCCGTGCTGGCGGTGCTTGGGGCGGTCAGCGACCAGGGCTTGGCCGTGCGGGATGCGAAGGAACTGCGGGTGAAGGAGACGGATCGCATCGCGACCGTCGTTGCGAATCTGCGCCGCATGGGAGTGAGTGCGGACGAAGCTCCGGACGGGTTTACCGTGCCAGGGCGTCAGCAATTTCGCGGAGCCACGGTCGATTCGTTCGGCGATCACCGGATCGCGATGGCGTTCGCGGTCGCGGCGTTGCGGGCGGAAGGGGAGACGGTCATCGAGAATGCGGAGGCTGCGTCGGTTTCGTTTCCTGGCTTCTATGAGTTACTGGAAAGCTGCCGTTCGTAGGCCACGTAGGGGAGCCGCGAGCTTAGTCCTGCTTCTTAGTATCTTCTTGTTCTCGAAACCGGGCTGCGGAATGGCCGCTTCGGTCGACTTGCTGAATTTCATCTATGTTAGTTCGGGCAATCTGAACAGCGTCAGGACGCTACTGAATAGCAGCGATATTTCAGGCGTGCAAGTGGTTTACACATGGAGGTTGCTCGAGACTTCCCCGGACAAATACAACTTTGCTCCGATCGAGCATGACCTTGAAATCGTTCGCCGGGCGCGCAAGAAACTGTTTGTTCAAATTCAAGATCGCTTCTTCGGCCCGGACGCCAAGAACGTGCCGCCTTATCTGCTATCGGACCCCAGATACGGCGGGGGAATCGTCTCGCAAATGGACAATCCCGGCGAAAACAAACCTCCGGTTTCCGGTTGGGTCGCTCAACAGTGGAATCCGCTTGTACGCCTCCGCTTTCAAAGCCTCTTGCGTGCCTTGGCGGCCAGATTTGACGGCACAGTCTATGGAGTTAACCTCCCCGAAACGGCCATCGATATAGATACAAAACGGGATCGGAGCGGATTTAGTTGCGACGGCTACTTTGACGCCGAACTGGATAACATCGCCTTGGCCCGGAAGGTTTTCAAACAGTCATATGTCGTGCAGTACGTCAACTTCTGGCCATGCGAGTGGAATAATGACCGCGGTTACATGAGCCGCCTGTTTGCGTTTGCCGCCGCAAATCGAGTCGGTCTGGGAGGACCCGACGTTGTTCCTTACCAAAAAAGCCAGATGCACAATTCATATCCGTTCTTCAACCGGTACAAAGGGAAGCTGGAGCTAGTCGCGATGGCGGTTCAAGAGCCCACGTTGACTTACCGGAACCCTAAGACAGGGCGGCTGTTCGCACACACGGAGTTCGAAGACTTTGCGCGCGGCTACCTCGGCGCAAACCTAATATTTTGGAGTGCTTCGGCCTGGCTTCGCTGAGCCTTGTGCAGAGCGGTGGCGCGAACTTAGTCCGAAAGCTCCAGCAGCAAATGATCGAGCGCGATCACTTTCTGGATGTTGCGCCGCACGAGTTCGAGGACGGCGTCGATCTTCGGCACCACCCGCACGACGCGCTCCGCCGGGAACTTCGACGCAATTGCGGTGAGTTCCGATTTCACATCGACGTTGCGAATTTCGCGCCGGCCGTTGTTAAGTAACAACACGTCGCGCAGCAGTTCATAAAGCAGCTTCAGGTAGATGTCCATCTTCTCGTTCTTGCTGCGGCCGATCGATTCCGACACCGGAATCCATTTCGCGAACGGCTGCAACCCCGCGGCAACGGAAAGCAAGAGCAGCATGGCCGCACGGCGCTTGGAGAAGAGTTCGAGATCCATCGTGAGCGCCAGCCCTGGGCTTCCGGCCGCAAGCGTAATCCGCCTTTCCGCATCCGTCAATGCGCGTGCGGCGGCGAACGCGCGCATGTCTTCCGGACCCAGCGGACTGAACGGAAACAACACCGAACGCGACCGGATGGTCGGCAGGAGATCATAGGCATTCTCCGCCGTTGCAATCAGAATCAGATACGGCGGCGGTTCCTCCAGAATCTTCAGCAACGAGTTGGCTGCCTGCTCATTCGCACGATCGATGTGATCGATCAAGAAGACGCGATACTTGCCTTGATTCGGCAGAAACTGCGCGCGCTCCTTCAACGCGCGCATCTGTGCGATCGTGATCTGGCGCAAAGGACCGTCCGGCGGAAACGTCAGAAAATCCGCTTGCGAGGCAAACAGCAGCGGGTCTTCGTTGCGCTTGTCGGCCGTCCATTTTTCACGGTCGGCAATCGTCTTCACGTTCTCCGGGAGGCTTAAGTCATCGCGCTCGATTAGCTCCGCGTGCGGCAGCAGCAGGGACGCAAAACGCCGCGCCAGCGTGGCCTTGCCGGTGCCTTCCGGCCCCGAAAACAGCATGGTCTGCGTGATTTGCTCGCGCGCAATCATGCCTTCGAGCGCGCGCACGACGTGCCGGTTTCCCCAAAACTTTTCAATCATCGATGCGTCACCACAGACCAGATTCGCTCCGCTACAACTTCAATTGACGCCCGGCCATCGATGACCTGAACTCTTTCGGGCTCGGCACGCGCGAGCCGCTGGTATCCATCGCGGACGCGTTCGAAGAACGCATGACTCTCTTCCTCGAGACGCGTTTCACGGGTTGCGTTTTCCGCGTTCCGGGCAAGCGCGCGAGCGAGGCTGGTTTCGAGATCGATATCGATCAAGAGCGTCAAATCCGGATAGAGGGAACCGCAGGCAATCTGATGCAGCTGGCGAATCGTGGCCTCGTCCACGCCGCGTCCGGCGCCCTGATAGACGATCGTAGAATCCGTGAACCGGTCGCAGAGCACGGTCGCTCCCCGGGCCAGCGCGGGCGCGATCACCTCGGCGCAATTTTGCGCGCGGCTGGCAAAGTAGAGCAGCAGTTCGGTGCGCGCGTTCAAAGCGTGCTGCCGGGGATCGAGCAGGATCGCACGGATTTCCCGCCCCGCCAGCGTGCCGCCGGGTTCAACCGTCTCGACGACATCTATGCCCTGCTCACGCAGCTTGCGCGCGAGAATCGAGAGCTGCGTGCTCTTACCGCAGCCATCGATTCCTTCGACGGTGATGAACGTCCCCGGCATTTGGAAACCACGATTGTCCCAGATGGTGGTTGTCTGGTACGCCGGCTGGAATGCCGCCGAAGCGCCGGTCGCGTTGGGCGAATGTTTCGGCTGCGCGCTGCAAATCCGCGGGCCTGAAATCGGGCCAGAGCCGGGGAGAAAACACCAGTTCCGCGTAAGCGCTCTCCCACAACAGGAAGTCGCTGAGGCGCTGCTCGCCGCCGGTCCGGATCAGCAGATCGACATCGTCGCCGATCGCGCGAGAGAATCCGTCGCGGGTCAGAGGCGCTTGCTGCGCCGCGTTGATAATGGCGTCGCGAGCCGAGTAGTCGATCGCCAGTTGCACGTGCAACTTCGATCCGCCGGCTGTCAACTGCTCGGCGTGAGTCACGGCCTGCAAGACTTCCGCGGGAAGGCGATCGCGGCGGCCGATCACCGAGATGCGAACGCCTTCCTCTACACAGCGCTGCGATTCGGTTGCGAGGTAACTGCGCATTAGAGTCATGATGGCCGTGACTTCCGCCGCCGGACGCGACCAGTTATCGGAAGAAAACGCATAAAGCGAGAGCTTCTGAATGCCGCACTGCGGCGCCGCTTCGATAATGCGCCTTGCGGACTGGGCTCCCGCCTGATGCCCGAGCACGCGCGGCCATCCGCGCGCGTTGGCCCAACGGCCGTTGCCGTCCATGATGATCGCGGTGTGATTGGGTCTTCTTGAAGTACTTTGCTTTGTAAAGTACAGCGGCATAGGTCACCTATCGTTCGGTCCGGCGGCTGTCGCGATTACGCCTGCCGCGTCGCCCGAATCAAACTTTCCATGTGATCGAGATACTTCTCCAGAGCGCGCCGACCCGAGGCTGTTAGTTTGTACTCGGTGCGCGGCACCCGGCCTTTGAACGTCTTCGAACAGCCAATATATCCGGCTTCTTCCAGCTTGCGGGCGTGGACGCTCAGATTGCCGTCGCTGGTGCCCAGCAGTTTCTTCAGCTCGTTGAACGTCAGCGCTTCGTTTACGGCGAGGGCGCTGAGGATACCGAGACGAGCGCGCTCGTGAACCAGGCGATCGATCCGGGCGGTCGCCTTCTCGGGAAACACCGCGCGCGGTTCTCCGCCGGTCAGTTCCGAAGGCTTCGATGCTGTCGCGTTCTTAGGAGCCATAGTAGAGCCTGTTAACCGCCGTACTTGACGGCGATGATCGAACCGAAAACGATCTGCAAACCTCCGAACGTTGCCGCCAGCCATGCATCGCTCCAGTTGAGGGGCGTAAACAAAGCCGCGACGCCGGCCGCGAGAAAACAAACTCCCATCAGGGGCACCAGGCGCACGGAGTACGCGCCACCGGCCACAATCCCGCAGCCATACAAGAGCAGCCAGATGGGGGGCGCAAGATCGACCGTGCCCGCACGCCAGAAGAAAAGCGTCAAAGCCGCGGCGGCCACAATCGATGGCAGCAGCGCCAGCACAAACTTCTTGCCCGGCCCGGCCAGCAGCGTGGTCCCCGACGCGCGGGCCTTGTACTGCGCAAACGCGAAACCGATCGCCACACCGAGGACCGCCTCCAAAGTCCAAACGGAGAGCCACGCGGTCGTTTCGATCCGCGAATGAGCGATCGCCGCGGCGACGATCGCGGTAACGCCCATCACGATACCGCCCCGCCCGGGGATGGCCGTGAACTGCCCGGCCTGTTCCATGGTGCGCCGGATGAAGCGCAGATTCGCGATGGCCTGCGAATCGATCGGCACGGGCGCCGCGTGAACGCGGATGGGTTTCACAGCTGCCATCTCAAGCAGTATACCGCCGGACGCCTGTCGAGTGCAATGTACTTTGCGATGTAAAGATACGCGATACTTCCAGCCGTGCTCGCCTACTCCGACTCTCTCCATACTGCTTTCACCGATATGTTCGTTCTCAAACTGCCGGTGATCGAGAAGATCGTGCGTCCGATATTGGTTTACCTGTCGCTCATCGTCTTACTGCGCGTGTTCGGCAAACGCGAATTGGCGCAGTTGAATCCCTTCGATCTCGTCGTCCTGCTCTCGGTCTCCAACACGGTTCAGAACGCGATTATCGGCGACGATAATTCGCTGGTCGGCGGGGTGCTGGGCGCACTCTCGCTATTCGGGATTAATTACGTCGTGATCCGATTCCTTTTCAAGCACCGCCGCATCGACCAGATCATGGAAGGCTCGCCCACCTGCCTGATCGAACGGGGCGAGGTCTGCCGCGGCGCGCTAGCGAAGGAACTGATGAGCGAATCGGAATTGCTTACCGTCGCGCACCGGCAGGGATTCGACACGCTGGAAGAGATCGAGACGTGTACTCTCGAACCGGGCGGGATCTTCTTCATCAAAGGACGCACGCCGTCGACGGACCAGCAGCGCTTTGAGCATCTGATGGCGAGGTTGAACGAGATCGACCAGAAGGTCGGGGCGCTGGTAAACCGCGAGGGCCGATAACGTCAGACCAGAACGACAAATCCGAGCATCGCCATCAGCAGAAAAGGAATCATCCCGGACGCTTTGGGATCATCGGACATCGAGATTTCCCAAACTCCGTCCTGAACCTTGCGGGTGGTTGCGGCTCCTTGCAGTTCGGGACTCTCCATGAACCCCGTCCACGGGTCAAGCTTCGCGATCACTCGCGCCTTTGTCACTCCGGAAGGCAGCCCGAACGCGACCGTGATTCCCGTCGCCCCGAAGTCGACATCGCCGGATATCGCGCTCAACATTCCGCCATCGCGCAAATGACTGATCCCCCAGAGCGGCGCATCGCGCCACGCGTACTTCCATTCGGGTAGCGTCTCCGGTAAGGCTCGCTGGTGCTTCGTTCCGCCGCGATTCGCAAGCATCTGCTCCAGGAAGCTTCGGTCGTTGCAAACGACAGCTAGGTCGGCGCCGAGGCGTGTCGCAAAGAATTTCTCGTCTTCCGGTTCGCCTTTTGGAGCACCGGAAACCCACACATCGTTGCTCAATATCGATTCATTCTTGGGTCTGGTGAACAAGGGATCCGGTAACGCCTCGGCGAAGGTGTAAACACCACATCCCTGGAACGAAATCATCCCGAGCGAGAGCGCCCCGTTCGCCTCGGCGGGGTGATTGCCGAACTGGCGAGCGGCCAGTACGGCCATCTGAACCGTCTTTCCCTGGAGTGAGTCGAAGAGAGTGCCGCCCTCAACTCCGTACAGCAAGCCGAGCACATAGGATTGGGCGCCTTGCAATGAAGTGCCTCGACGCGTCTCGTCATGTTTCGATAGGGTGATTGGCTGTGTCGCCACGACCAGAGTCTCTGTATCGGTGGGAAGCCAATCGAGGATCTGCGTGGTGAGTTTCGCCGCGCCCGCTGCCCCTTCTCGATCCCGGGCTTCGGCGACAGACTTGCGAAACTTGGTACTAATCTCTGAAGCCTGATCCCAGGCGCCGCCGGCGATCGCGGCTCGCAGGTCATCCAACTGTTGGACTAACGCGGGCTGCGAAGGAGGCGTCTGGGCCGCTAATCCCGCGCACGCGATCAAAGCCGCGACGGCCTGTATTCTCATTGATACATTCCGAAGCCCAGCATGGACATGGCGAAATCCAGGGGAAATTGACCCTCTTGTTGCGATTTCGGGTCTATTTCCCAGACGCCTGGACGCACAAGATGCAAGGTGAACGGCATCATCCCCTCGCTAAGACCTTGCGGCTTTGCATCGCTTAGGTAAGTAATCCTGAGTCCCGCCGGGCCACCGAATTGAAACGTCATGCCGATCGCCTCGCAGTTGGGTTCGGGTAGCCGCGCAGCCTCGCAACCGTGCTGTCCTTGCGCCGGCTTGGAGCGCGGAGAGTAGTGCCGCAAACCCCACATCGGCGAAGCTGGGTCGACGAATCTCCATTCCGGCAGGTCCGCTTTCAGCGCGCGATTCGAGGCCGGTCGCGACATTCGACCCAACAGTTCGCCCGCAAGCGCTTTCCGGTTGGTTAGCACGAGTAGATCAGGCCGCGCGAGCACGAACCAGTTCACATCTTCGTGCGCGGGGTCGGTGGTCCGAAAACCGGAGCGGACGCGCGCGGTTCCGCGCCATGCGGGGCGGCCTTCGAGCATCTCGTCGGGCGGCGGCGCGTCCACCGGCTTCGCGAGAAAATAGAAATAGACGACGTCCTGATCGGCCGTCATGACGCTGGGAACCGACCGATCCTCCGGGAGAGCGGCCAGCCCGCGAGTCGCAGCCATGACGAGCCGAACCGTTTGCTTGTCTAAGATATGCAGAAAACGGCCGTCGCTCAACACCGCGATTCGATCGACGCAGTAGGCCTTCGTGAAATCCTTAGACAGGGCTTCCGCCAGTCCTCGCCCATCGACTACGAACGCACGCTGATCGACCCAGAACGCTTCGGTGTCTGGAGGGAGCCACGCGAGCACGTCTTTTACGCGCTCCGCGGCATCGCGCACTAGCCATGCCCGGTAGCGCGCTTGAACCGCGTCGTCCAGCTTTTCCGCCTTCTCGGCGGCGATTGTCAACGAGTTTTGTTCGATCGCACTCTTTATGTCGCCGGCGGCCCGAAGCATCGCAGTCGGATCAGTCTCCTGGCTGAGACCTCGGAGGCAAAGTAGCGCGAGGCCGAGAACCGGACGCATCATAAGCTGTTTCCACATTGCACCACCCCTGCGGTCTGTTTTCAAGCCGTTGCAGAGCCGGCGCGAACGCAAACCGTGTAAACTGAGAACTTCGGGCCGTGGCGCAGCCTGGCTAGCGCGCTTGCTTGGGGTGCAAGAGGTCCCG
>NZ_CAJCHS010000207.1 GCF_903970205.1 Nevskia soli
GAACGGCGAATTCGTCTTCGACGATCGCAACCTGCCGATGTTCCTCCGCAAGGCCGCCACTCTGCCGCTTCGCAAGTGGATCAATGTGCGGCCCCTGTTGATGTCGACTTACTACTTCAATTTTCACTCCGCGGGTCTCGACACGTTCGGCTATCACGCGGTGAATGTGATTATGCACGCCGCGAATGCCGTGCTGCTGTTCTTCGCCGTCAAGCGCATTCTGGAATGGGCATCCATCGAGAAGGCGCGCGCTATGCCGGTCGCTATTTTCAGCGCTGCGGTGTTTCTTCTGCATCCCGTGCAGACCGAAGCGGTGAGTTACATCGCCAGCCGTTCGGAGACGCTCAGCATCCTGTTCTTCCTGGCGGCGTTCAACGTGTTTCTGTACAGGAGCCGCGTGTCCATTACGTTTAGGACCTCGCTCGGCGTACTGTTGCTGTACGGATGCGCGATGACCAGCAAGGAACACACGGCGATGCTGCCCGCGGTTCTTCTACTCACTGATTACTACTTCAACCCGCCGTTCTCCCTCAGCGGCATTCGTCGCAACTGGAGACTGTATATTCCGATTGCGGCAGCCGGCGTGGCGGGACTGTTCTTCTTCCGGAGCTACATCAACAGCGGTTCGAACCTCGGCTTCGGGATGAAGGACCTCAGTTGGTCCCAATACCTGTTCACCGAGTTCCGAGCCTTCTTCGTCTACATGCGATTGCTGGTGCTGCCTTACGGCCAGACCGTGGATTACAACTTCCCGGTCTCGCACAACCTGCTGGAGCGTGGCGCGGTCTTCTATGGGATCGCGCTCCTGGGCCTGATCGCCGCGGCGTTCTACTTTCGCAAGCGGTATCCCATCGCCTCTTTTGGTTTCTTCGTGACGCTCGTGCTGTTTGCGCCTACGAGTTCGTTCGTGCCGATTCGCGATCCTCTGGCGGAACGCCGGCTCTATCTACCGTTTATCGGCATCGCGCTGATGGTTGCGGAGGTTGCTGTCCGCGTATCGTGGCGGAACCGTCAGGCCGTTTATGCCGCGCTTGCGGCCGTCTGCCTCATCTTCGCGGTGCTGACCTTTCAACGTAATCAAGTTTGGGTCGGGATGGAGTCGCTGTGGCGCGACGCGGTCTCCAAGAATCCGGAAAATGCGCGTGCGCTCATGGGGCTCGGCGACGCCTATTCCCTGCGGGGCGACTGCGTCGATGCCATCCCTTACTTCGAACGCGCGATCAAGATCGAGGCCGCGGATTATCGTCAAACCGCCAATCTGGCGTCTGCGTACGACTGCGCCAATCAACTGCCCGCCGCACTCGAAACGTATCGGAAGGCAATCGCCTTACGGCCGACTGCCGATGCCTGGACCCGCATCGGTCTCATTCAGATGAAGACCAATCAATACGACCAGGCGATCCAGTCGCTCGATACGGCTTCGCGTATCGATTCGACTTACCTGCCGCCGTTCAACTATCGCGGCATCCTCTATCTGCACTTGCAGCGTTTCGATGCAGCCGCGAGCCAGTTCCAACAAGTGCTCGCGGTCGACCCCGTCAATGAACTGGCGCTGCGCGGCATCGATCGTGCGCGCAAGCATAACCCGCAATTCTGATGAGCGCTCTGCGCATTGGAGTGAATGCGCTTTATCTGATTCCGGGCGGCGTGGGCGGCACAGAAATTTATCTGCGCGGTTTGCTGGAAGCGATTGCATCGGTCGACCGGATCAACGACTACTTCATCTTCCGCAACCGCGAGACAGGTCCGAGTCTCACGCCAGCGCGGCCCAACTTTCACGATTGTCCTCAGCCTTTGAACGCGGTTTTTCGTCCGGCCCGCATCGTCTATGAGCAGACCGTGCTGCCGTTTGCCGTTCAACGGCACGCCATCGATGTAGTGCTCAACGCAGGCTTCACCGCTCCGCTGCTTTGCCGCTGTCCGATGATTACGGTGTTTCATGATTT
This sequence comes from Nevskia soli, assembly GCF_903970205.1. GTDB lineage: Bacteria > Acidobacteriota > Terriglobia > Bryobacterales > Bryobacteraceae > Bog-113. The sequence continues at coordinate 1,947 of NZ_CAJCHS010000207.1, forward strand.
GCAATACAAGCACCATCCGGAATTTTTTCGCTGGTTTGATCTCCCCTTTTGGCGAGCGCTTCTGCCTTTATCGGCTGCGCGTTCACAACGGCTAGTCACGCTTTCGGAAGCCGTTAAGCGTGACCTCGAGAGTTTTTACCGGATTGACCCGTCACGCATTGCGGTGATTCCACATGGCGTGGAACCCGAATTCGCGCGCCTTGCGGTGCGGCGCCTCGCGCGGCCTCCGACAAGCAAGCTGCTCTTGACCGTATCGACGCTCCATCCACACAAGAACATGAATGCGCTACTAAAGGCGTTCCGCGCCTTCCTCTATTCCGAGCCCGGATGGCAGCTTCGAGTTATCGGGCTGAAGGGCTTCGAAGCAAGCGCGATCGAAGCTCTGCGGCGCGATCTGGGGTTGGAACAATCGGTCGAAATTCCCGGGTGGCTACAGCGGGGGGAGGTTTATCGGAGTTTCGCCGATGCCCGGGCGCTGATCTATCCATCGAAGTTCGAAGGCTTCGGCATTCCCGTGCTGGAGGCCTTGACCGCGGGCGTTCCCACGGCGTGTTCACGCTTGCCATCGCTACTGGAGATCGCGGGCGGTAGCGCGCGCTTCTTCGATCCCGAAAGTGTCGACGATATCGAGAGCGCTATGCGCGATGTCACGCTAGACGAGGTCCTACGCGCGCGACTGCAGGCATCCGGTTTGGTTCGCGCGCAAGCCTTCTCCCGTGAGGCTTCCGCGCGCAAGATGATCCGGCTCTTCGAAGAGATGACTCAACCCAGCACGCGTTCGAAGAAGTCCCAGGACTGACGCGCGACGAGTTCCCAGCGGTAGTACGCTGCCGCGCGGTGCCGTCCTCGCTCTCCCAGTTCGGTTCGTAGAGTCGGAGTGGTAAGGATCCGCAAAAGCGCATCGCGAATCTCTGCCTCGGAATA
>NZ_CAJCHS010000208.1 GCF_903970205.1 Nevskia soli
TGCGGTCACGCCAGCGACAGTCCGCCATCGCAGACCAGAATCGCGCCCGTGATGTAAGACGCGGCCGGCGATGCGAGAAAGAGGCACAGCGCGGCGATGTCGCCGGTGGATGCGAACCGGCCCAGCGCGGTCTTGGCCATCCACGCTTTCCGGCTCTCTTCATCGGGCGCGAGGCGGCGCACACCTTCCGTGCCATCGACAGCGCCGGGAGTGACCGAGTTCACGCGGATGCCGGCGGGACCCCACTCGATCGCCAGGGTGCGCGTCAACATGTCGACACCGGCTTTGGCGGCGCATACGTGAGACTGATACGCCATCGCCCGAAAGGCTTGTGCGGCGGAGATGTTGATGATCGCCGCGCCCGGCTTGGGCAGGTATTCGTAGGCGGCGCGGCAGGTGTTGAAGGTTCCCAGGACATCGATGTCGATAACGGCCTTAAATCCGTTTGCGGACATGCCGAGCGCGGAAGCGGGGAAGTTTCCGGCCGCGCCGCAAATCAGAATGTCGATCTCGCCGGACGCATCATGAGCCGCTTTAAGGGCGCTTGCGACGGCATCGAAAGAACGAACGTCCGCGGGATAGCCATGGGCGGCCGGTCCGAGAGAAGGGAGAGCGCGTTCAATCTTTTCGGGCGAGCGGCCGAGAATGGACACGGCCGCGCCGAATGCGGCGAATTGCTGGGCGACGGCGAGGCAGATCCCGCTGCTGCCGCCGGTTACAAAGGCGTGCTTATTGTGAAGAAAAGCGGGCTGAAAAACAGAATTCATCGGACCGCCGCATCATAACAGGCGCCTGCGGTGCGACAAAGCTTACTATCGATTGAGGAAGATAACCGTCCAGCGATCGTTTGTGGCTGCAATATCGTTCCAGCCGGAATGGCTGCGTTTTTCAAGTTCGGCTGCAACCGCATCCGAAAAGGTAACGCCGCCGTGTTTATCACCGACAACAGTTCCAACGGGTAGCTTACGCGCATCTTGCACCGTCTTGACTTGGGTGATGATGACCGAGAAATCAAGGGCCCTCGCCGCGCCGTCACCGGACATCTGCATAAGGGTATTTTCCCGCGTGGACGAAACGTTGCAAAGCGACTACATGTCCAAGACTGTACGATTAATGCCAATACCAGAATGAATCCTATGCCTACAGTAGAAGAACTTCTCGAACGGATACGCGATTTGGAAGCAAAAAACAGCGAGCTGCAAGATAAATTGGACTTGATTTATTCGATCGTAGCGCCGGATGACGAGGATACTCCCGACGATCTGGTGCAGATTAACGGAGTGAATTAGGGTCGCGCGAGCGCATTCGGCGGATGGCCGCGAAAATCAGTCCTACCGCGATCACGATAAGAACGCCGATCACGATACCGCGGTCGACGGCGCCTCCGTAACGCGACCATTGGTCGCCGGCGAAGTAACCGACGCCGAGAAACACGAAGACCCAGCAGAGTGCGCCGGAGTACGCGGGAGGGGCGAAGTCGCGAAACGGCATGCGCGAAATACCGGCGAACAACGCGGTGCAGTGGCGAACGCCGGCGACAAAATAACCGAAGAACAGCGTCCATTTTCCGAAACGGAGAAACCAGTTTTCAGCGCGATCGAGGTGCTGCGACGCGAACTGATGCAGCCACGGCGACTTTCGTTCGAGCCAGCCGAAGCCGTAAAGCCCCACCGCAAACGAAAGGGAAATGCCGCAGAGACTGCCGGCGAGCGCGGCGAGAAACGTGGGAATGAAGTGGAATTGTCCGCGGTGAATGAGAACGCCGCTGAGCACGAGGATGGCTTCGTCGGGAATGAGCGGTCCGACGATTCCGAGCATCAGCAGGCTGAAGATGGCGAGGTATCCGTAAGCGGCGAGGAAATGATCGACGCCGCTCATCCAGCGTGAAGAACGCCGGCCGCGATCTCGTCGCGAATCTGGATGAGCGCGGCATGGGGGTCGGCTGCGCGCGTAACCTGCCGGCCGATCACGAGGTAGTCAGCACCATCGCGCAGCGCTTCACAAGGAGTGGCGACTCGCTTTTGATCGCCCCTGGCCGCGCCGCGAGAGCGCACGCCGGGGGTGATCAGGAGAAGTTCGTGGCCGGGCTTCGCCGCTTCCGAGCTTCGGATGTGACGACGGACGGCGGCGGCATCGAGAGCGGACGCGACCACGCCATCGACACGGCATTCGAGTGCATTGTCAACCACCCGGTTGAGCAGTTCACGTACGCTGCAGTCGTATCCGGCGCGTTCCAGATCGCGGTCGTTCAGACTGGTCAGGACGGTGACCGCGAAGATGCGCAGATCGTGCTCGGCGCGGCCTTCGAGCGCCGCCTGCATCACCTGCGGCTGACCGTGGACGGTGAGGAATGACGCTCCCAGACGGGCGGCCTGCGCGGTCGCGCGGCGCACGGTTTCGCCGATATCGTGAAACTTCAGGTCGAGGAAAACGCGCTTGCCGCCGCCGACGAGTTCGCGGACAATATCGGGTCCGGCCGCGGTGAAAAGTTCCAGACCGACTTTATAGAAGCTGACGTCGGGCCCAAGTTGCCGGACTAAGTCTTGCGCCTCGGCGGCGGACTCGACATCCAGCGCGATGATTACGGGATCGTCTGTCATTGGAGTACAACCGGCTTTAGGCAGCGTTCACGGACGGCGCCGATTCGATAGGCGCGCGGATATGCCTGCTGAAAATCAAGCGCATCGGATTCCGGCATCGAGATCAGCAGGCCACCCGAGGTTTGGGGATCGTACAGAATTTCGATCAAGTGCGGGTCGAGAGTCGCGGCGTAATCTACACAGGATTCGGCGAAGGCGCGGTTGTTCTTGAGTCCCGCGGGAATCGCTCCGGCGGCTGCGCAATCCAGCGCGCCGGGCAGGATGCGGATGGATTGCGAATCGATCTCGAGGGTCACATCGCCGGCCATCGCCATCTCGCGCGCATGCGCAATCAGACCGAAGCCGGTAACGTCCGTGCAGCTATGAACTTCGAAGCGGAGCATCGCTTCGCACGCCGCGCGGTTCAGTTCGGTCATGGACTGGATGGCTCCGGCGACATCGTCGGGGCGCGCGATCCCTCGCTTGAGGGCCGTGGTGATGACGCCGGTTCCGAGACTCTTGGTGAACAGGAGCGCATCGCCGGGACGGGCCCCCGCATTGGTCTTGATTTGATCCGGATGAATCACGCCGGTGATTGCGTAACCGAACTTGATTTCGGGGTCGTTCACGCTATGGCCGCCGATGACGGATACGCCGGCTTCCGCCAGCTTGTTCGCGCCGCCGCGCACGATCTGCTCGACGACGTCGAGGTCGCCATCGGCCGGGCACGCCAGTACCGACAAAGCGGAAACCGGGCGTCCGCCCATGGCATAGATATCGCTGACCGCGTTGGCAGCTGCGATCTGCCCGAAGATCCACGGGTCGTCGACCATGGGCGTGAAGAAGTCGACCGTCTGCACCATGGCGAGTTCCGGGGTCAGGCGGTAAACGCCCGCGTCGTCGTTGTGATCGAAGCCTACCAGGACATTCGGATCACTGGTTCGCGGGAGCGATTTGAGAATGCGATCGAGTAAGCCGGGCGCGAGCTTCGAAGCGCATCCACCCGCCCGGGTTTGCGCGGTCAAGCGTTGTGCGGGCAATGTCGGGGCTTTCTGGTCTACAGGCATCCCGACTACAATCATAAGCATGCGTCGTCTTCTGGTTCCCGCGTGTCTTGTGGCCGCGGCTTTCATGATGTGGTTGAGTGCGCATGAGCCGTTTGCCGATCCGCGACTGGCCAAGGGGTTCCGGCAGCCGCAACAAAATGGTTGGACGTACGTGCATCTGGAAGGCACGCCGGGCGAGATCGGTTATCAACATGGAGTGATGCTGGCGGGCGAAATCAAAGACGGCTTCGAGGTCCAGAAGCTGGAGCTAATGCACGACGGGAAGAAGGATTGGAACTTCTACCGCAACGCCGCGAAAACGGTGCTGTGGCCGCACATCGAAGAACAATATCGCGCGGAGATGCAGGGCATCTCGGATGGCGTGACGGCGCGCGGCGTGAAGCTGGATCTCTGGGACATCGTGGCGCTGAACGCGGCGGAAGAGTGGTCTTATTACGTGAAGTGGTACGACGCGAAGCACGGGATCAAGGGCGCGAAGCCGGCCTCGGCCGCCGCGCCGGATCATTGCAGCGCGTTTGTGGCGACCGGCTCTTATACCAAGGACGGCAAACCGGTGATCGCGCACAATAACTGGACCGGTTATCTGGATGGCGAGCGCTGGACCATCATCTTCGACGTGGTGCCGCAGAACGGGCACCGTTTTCTGATGGATGGCTATCCGGGGCTGATCCATAGCGCGGACGATTTCGGCGTGAACGATGCGGGGATCGCGATCACGGAGACCACGATCAGCGACTTTTCAGGCTGGGATTCGAACGGCGTTCCGGAGTTTGTGCGCGCGCGGCGTGCGATGCAGTATGCGACATCGATCGATGAGTTTGCGGCGACGATGAAGGACGGCAACAACGGCGGGTATGCGAACGATTGGTTGATTGCGGATGTGAAGTCGGGTGAAGTGGCGCATCTGGAACTGGGGCTCAAGAACGTTACTTTGGAACGATCGAAGGACGGCTATTTTGTGGGCGCGAACTTCCCCAAGAATCCGAAATTGACTGCGGAGGAAACGACGTATAACCCGAAGGACCCGTCGGTGAGCGGCAACGCGCGGCACACGCGCTGGGATGAGTTGATGGAGGAGTATAAGGGTAAGATCGACACCGGCGCGGCGCAGAAATTCCTGGCGGATCACTACGACACGTTCGCGAAGACGACCCAGCCGAGCGAGCGCACACTGGATGGGGAGATTGATAAGTCGCCGCGCGGCGATGGGGACTGGCAGCCGCCGTTCGCACCTGCCGGAGCGGTGCAGAACAAGGTTGCGGACGCGGCCATGATTCAGTCCCTCAGCTTCACGGCGCATGCGGGGCACGCGAGCGGAGACGATTTTCATGCGGCTGAGCTGTTGAAGGCGCATCCGGAATTTTCGTGGCAGAAGCCGTATCTGCACGATATGAAAGCGCAGCCGTGGACGACTTTCACAGCGATGAAGCCGGGCGTGAAGCCCGCCGCGAACCAGCCGACTTCGGGTCCGGGCAAATAGCGAACACTTACTGCGATGTAAGTCTGCCGGTCCCGCTCGATCAGGCGTTCACTTACTCGCTGCCCGAGACGCTGCGCCATCGCGTGCAGGCGGGCTGCCGCATTGTGGTTCCGTTCGGACCGCGCAAGCTGACCGGGGTCGTGATAGCGGCGCATAACGACGCGCCGGAACAGGCGGTCCGCGAGGCGCTGCGGTTGATCGATGAAGAACCGGTGCTGGATGCCTCGCTGCTCGCGCTGGGCCGGTGGATCGCCGGCTACTATTGCGCGCCGCTGGGTGAGGTGCTGCGATCGATGCTTCCGCTGGCGGCGGAAACCCGCTCGGGAAAGATCTATCAGCTGACGGACTCCGGGCGCGATGCGGCGCGGCAGTTGCTGCTGGAGGCGAATCCGGATGACGCGGTGGCGCAGGTGCTGGCGTTGCTTGAACGCCGTTCGTTATCGCTCACCTATCTGAAGAAGAAGCTTCCGTTGGCGGCAAACGCGATTCGCTCGCTGGAGAAGAAAGGCTTTATCGCGGCGGAGGATGTGGTGAGCGATCGCGATCCGATTCGGTCGCCGGCCGAGCATCTGCGGGTGTCGCTTGGTGGGGCTTCGGAGGCTTCGGGTCTTTTAAAACTGCCGAAAGCCGAGCGGGAATTGCTGGCGTTTCTGGAATTGCATCCGGGTTCGCATAATCTGGCGGAGCTGGAGGGCACGGTTAAGAATGCGGGTACTGCCGCGCGCGCTTTGGCGAAACGTTCCCTGGTGACGTTGGAGCGGGAGCCGCTGTCGATTTCGGGCGCGCGTGAACGGGCTCCGCACGCGCTGAACAGCGCGCAACAGGCGGCGTTCGATCAGATCCGCGCGGCGATTGAGCAGCGCGAGTTTCGCGTGTTTTTGATGCATGGCGTCACGGGGTCGGGGAAGACCGAGGTCTATCTGAACGCGATCGACGCGGCTTTGGCGGCGGGACGAGGGGCGCTGCTTCTAGTCCCCGAGATTGCGTTAACACCCGCGATGGCCGGCGAGTTTTTCGCGCGGTTCGGCGAACGCGTGGCGATTCTGCACAGCGCTTTCAGTGACAGCGAGCGGGCGGGGCAGTGGCGGCGAATCCGCAAGGGGCAAGCGAGCGTGGTGGTAGGCACGCGGTCGGGCGTGTTCGCGCCGGTGCAGCATTTGGGGCTGATCATCGTCGACGAGGAGCATGATTCCTCTTACAAGCAGGAGGAAACGCCGCGCTACAACGGCCGCGATACGGCGATTATGCGGGCGCAGCATGCCGGCGCCTGTGTCGTTCTGGGGTCGGCGACGCCCAGTCTGGAAAGCCGCTTCAACGCCGAGCGATCGAAGTACACGCTGCTGACATTGCCGGAGCGCATCCAGCAGCGTCCCATGCCGCGCGTGGACTTGATCGATATGCGCCAGGAGTTTCTGGAGACGCGCAAGGTCGCGACGTTTTCGCGTGCGCTGGTGGACGCGGTGACCGAGCGGCTGGCGAGCGGGGAGCAGACCATGCTGCTTCTCAACCGGCGCGGGTTCTCGAGCTTTGTCGCGTGCCGCTCCTGCGGGCATCGGATTGAATGCCAGAACTGTTCCATCACGATGACATTTCACAAGCGCGACCGGCGTTTGCTTTGCCACATGTGTAACTACGCGCGCAAGGTGCCGAGTGTTTGTCCTAAGTGCGAGAGCGAGCATATTTACTTTCTCGGGACTGGATCGGAGAAGGTGGAAGACGAGTTACACGCACAGTTTCCGGAAGCGCGGATCGCACGGTTGGACCGGGATACCGTTACCGGTAAGAAGCACTATGAGCACATACTGCACGGCTTTCGCGAAAAGCAGTTTGACATCTTAGTCGGGACACAGATGATTGCGAAAGGGCATGATATTCCGAACGTCACGTTGGTCGGGGTTGTGTCGGCCGATGTGGGATTGGGAATGCCCGATTTCCGGGCGGCCGAGCGTACCTTTCAGTTACTGACGCAGGTGGCCGGGCGTGCCGGACGCGGTGACTTACCGGGCATTGTTCTGGTGCAGACGATTAATCCGGATCACTATGCCGTAAGGCTGTCGGCGGCTCAGGACTATGAGGCTTTCTATCAAAAGGAAATCCAGTTCCGGCGTTTCATGCACTATCCGCCGTTTAGTGCGATGGCGAATGTTCTGGTGCGGGCGATACGGCAGGAAGATGCGCTGCGCATGGCTACCGAGCTTGACCTGCATATCAAGCCGCTGCCGGAGAATATCAAGGTTCTGGGTCCGGCGGAAGCGCCGGTGTTGCGGATTAAGACGGAGTATCGGTATCAGTTTCTGGTGAAGAGTTCCAGCCGGAAGGCGCTGAACGAGTTACTGCAGAAAGCGCGGGAGTTTGCGCGGGGGCGTAAGTGGGGGGCTACGGCGTTGATGATGGATGTGGATCCGTTGAGTTTGATGTAAGTCGATGGGACATGAGGCATGACGCGCTCGATCACTCGAACGCCTGTTCGCGCGCGAGTGAGGCGGGTCCTGATCGACGATTGCGTCGATGAACGACTGCTCCGGAGGTCCGAAAGTACCGCTTACTTACGTGCGCGGCTCAGTAGACTAAGTACGTTTCAGAGCCGGTCTTGAAAGCGGCTGATCGATTGGTCATACCAAGCGATCGGGCATTAGGAATACTTCGCGTGCTGCCGGGCTGCTAAGCGTTTCGGGCTGATAATACTTCAGAAGGACTGAGTGGTTCCAGTCGAACAGGTCGGCGTTACTCTGCACGAAGTACTCCCAGGTTACAGCGGGTTCCGCGCGCCGGATGCGTTCGTTTACTAAGAGTAAGTAAGCCCAGGTAATGGTCTCGTGATAGCGATCGGCTTTGCCCAGCGACGTCGCGTACGAGCGCAGCGCCGCGGAAAGCCGGGCGATCGCTTCGGCAGCCGGAAAGCGGGTCAAGTATAGCCAGGCTGCGTGTAAGTGGTCGGCGTGATGGAAGCGATCTTCGGGAAGCGTGCAGGCTTCCAGTTGGGCAAGAAACTCTTCGTCGGTCATGGTTGCGAACGGCGCGGGATCACAGCGAAGGCCGATGCGGCGCAGACGGTGTACATCTCGCCGTGCAGCGCGAGAAATAGAGCCGCAATGAGTAAGCTGTACGCGCCGACAACCAAGGCGAGGACGATTCTCAAGATAGTAACGGCCGCCGGTTCGTTCATTTCTTTTTCCTCCCGGGTTTTCGCTCGATCAGTTTGTGACTTGCGCTGGAATCGAGGTCGAGGTGATAGATGGTCTTGAGTTCGGCGATCAGCTTGAGGGACTCGGGTCCGAACGGAGTTTTGCCGTCGAAGGCGTGTAGAACGATGCCCTCGATGAGATCGCCCAGCGTGAGGTCATGGTATTCGGCCAGCGCCTTCATGACCTTGAGAATCCGCTTCTCGATGCGAACGCCGGTCTGGACGCGCTCGATAGCACCGCCGCCGTCTCTGCTATCCGGGTACATATGTACCAGGATAGCAAAGATTATTGGTTCGGGTAATATCCGGTGCGCGCGTGAACAACCAATTCCGGGCGCCTGGTATCGACCGTGATCCGACGGAAGTCTTTACTTGTCGAAGTACTGTCGCTCGTATAGCCCAGGCTGTATTGGTTCCGCAACTCTTCTTCGATCTGCGCGAAGGCGTGATCCACCGGCCGATCCTCGGTGACGATGAAGAAACTGCCGCCGGTCTGATGCGCCATCCATTTCATGGCGTTCTTACCTACGTCAATCTCATCATTCGTTGAGCTACCTCCGCCGTAACCGCCGCGACGGCCGAAGTTGATGGGTTGTTCGCCCTTGAAAAACACCGAGTAAATCAGCGTATCGGCGCGCTGAGCGGCTTCTACGGCGGCGGTCATCGTCGTCTTACTGCCCCGGTCGCCGCCGTCGGAAAGTAAGATCATCGCTTTGCGGCCGGTCTGTTGGCGCATGACTTCCTTGGATGCCAAACTTACGGCATCAAAGAGTAAGGTTCCGCCTCCGCCACGGGACTGTCCGCCGCCGCGCCCTCCGCGTCCGCCGCTGCGACCCGGCCAACCGCCGCCCGAAGTACTTCCCGAATTTTGACCCTGATAGCCGCCGCGCTGACTGGGCTCGACCTCGTCGAGAGCCCGCTCCAGTTTCGACCGCGAAGTCGTCACATCCTGGAGTAACTCGACCTCACGATCGAAGTGAATCACGAATGCCTGATCCTGGCTTTCGCGCAGCACCTTTTCGATGAAGTGGCGGGCGGAAGTCTTCTCGTCGGGCAGGACCTGGCGCGTGCTGCCGCTACTGTCAAGCAAGAACCCGATGGTCAGCGGCAGATTGGATTCGCGCGCGAAGTATCCGATCGTTTGCGGGCGGCCTTCCTCGGACAAAGTGAAATCCTGTTTATTGAGGTCTTTCACGATCTTCCCGTTCTGGTCGCGAACGGTGGTGAACACGTTGACGACGCGAACCGTGCTCGAGAAAGTCGGGTCGATGCTTGCGGCGGCGACGTTGGGAGATGGAGCGCTCGGCGGTGGAGCCGATTTCTCCCTGGCCGGCAGTGGCGTGAGGGGGCCTTCGGTCGTCTCCTGCGCGCGAATGGCGGGCGCTGCGATACATACGGATAGCGCGGAGCGGAGTAAAGCCCGGCGCGAGACGGAGGAATCCACCTTGAGGAGACGCGGTTGTCGCGAGCGTCGTTACGGGTGGAAGTGACGGAGACTCACGACTGTAGCGCCCCAGCCGCCGGCTTCCGGCGGTGCATCGCCAAAGTGAATCACGTCGGGATCGCGCGCCAGGATGCGGCGAACGGCTTCGCGCTGCACGCCAATCCCGCGGCCGTGGACGATGCGCAAAGCGACGAAGCCGACCCGTTTCGCCTCTTCGAGCCAGGCTTCCACGACGCCGGCCACGTCCCGCGGCGGCACCGAGTGGAGATCGAGTACATCAGTGATCGGAATCCGAACAGGTTCGTCCATATGGGTGACCAAAGGACCGCAAAAATGACTAAGCCCGACCCGCAGACGATGCGGACCGGGCCATTTGACAGGGCGCCTGACGGTTCAGGTCAGACCGCAGAGGTAACGGGTTGGGGACGATTGTCGTTGATCATCGCCTCCATCTGATCTTTGATGCGCAGCTTGAGCTTTTTCAAACGCTGCTCCTCGATCTCCTCTTGTTCATTGAGAAAAGGCTTGCCTTCGAGCTGAGCAACCTGCCTTTTCAAAGACCGGTGCTGATCAGCGAGATGGCGAAACTCCTCACTGGTCCGCATCAGGTGCTCCTTGATATCTTCTGCGCTCTGGTCCATCACTTGGGCAACATCTCCTTTTAGTGAGTTGCCTCGCCGGAAGACCGTTCGGAAGCACGTACGGCCCGCCGGTGGGTAGCTTCACTTCGTCATTTGAAGTGCGGTCGTCGCCGACCGTCTACCACAACATTAACAAAGAATTAATGAAAGGACAATTGCATCTTCGTACGGATTGGAGTAATACGATTTGCGTATCCCCGTCGTACTAAACCCTGCCGATTCATAGAGTTGTCTGGCAGGCGCGTTGGATTCGCGCACTTCGAGAAAAACGGATATGCCCGCGTGCCGGTCGAGCAGTTCACGTAGCAGAGCCCGCGCGATACCGCGTCTGCGGAAACCGGGCGCGGTGAAGAGCTGCAAGATTTCGATCTCGCCGTCTGCGACGCGGCGGAACTGCAGGAATGCCGCGACTTGCCCATGGGCGACGGCGATGATTGCAGGGTACTCGATAAAAGGAATGGCTGAAGGGAGGGCCGCGAGGCGGTCGCGATCCGCCGCGTCCGCCGGGCGGATTGCGACGCCGTCCTGCAGGAGCGTGCTCACCGGCTCAGGAGAAGATGTCTTTGACCTTCTCGAACAAGCCCTTCTCGTGCGGCTGATTATCCACGGGAAGGGTCTCGCGCAGATCCTCGAAGATGCGGCGCTGTTCACGCGTCAACTTGCCGGGCGTCTTCACTTCCACATGCACGATCAGGTCGCCGCGCGCATTCGAATTGACACCGGCAACGCCTTTGTGCCGCACGCGGAACTGCGCGCCGGTTTGCGTCCCCTCGGGGATGCGCAGCGTGTGCGGTTCGCCGCCGAGCGTGGGAACCTGAAGATCGGCCCCCAGCGCAGCCTGCGCAAAATTGATGGGGACGACGCAGTGCAGATCATTCCCGTCGCGCTCGAAGAACGCATGCTCCTGAACCTTCAGAAAGACGTACAGATCGCCGCTGGGTCCGCCGTTGAGGCCGGGCTGACCTTCGCCGCGGAGGCACAAACGATTTCCGTCGGCCACCCCAGGGGGGATGGTGACGCGCAGTTTGCGCGTGGCGCGAACATACCCTTCGCCGCGGCATTCCCGGCATGGATTGCGGATAATCTGGCCGGCGCCGCCGCATTGCGCGCAAGTCCGGCGAACGGCGAAGAATCCCTGTTGGTAGGTCTGTTCGCCGCGGCCCTGGCATGCGGGGCAGGTTACGGGTCCGCTGCCCGGCTCGGCGCCTTTCCCTTCGCAGCGCGCGCAGGCTTCGAGGCGCGGGACTTGAATATCGGCGGACATTCCGAAGGCCGCATCCTCGAAACTCACTTCGAGGTCGTAACGCACATCCTCGCCGCGTTGCGCGCGGCGGCGCCCCGAACTTGCACCGCCGGTTGAGGCGCCGCGTCCGCCGAACAGATCCCCGAATCCGAACTGGGAGAGCAGATCTCCGATATCGAAACTATTCGGATCGAAGCCCGGACCCGCCGCCCCGGTTACGGCTTGATGTCCAAGACGATCGTAAGCCGCGCGTTTCTGGCCGTCGCTCAGAATCGCGTAGGCTTCCGCCGCCTCCTTGAAACTCTCTTCCGCTCGGTGATCGCCGGGATTCCGGTCGGGGTGATACTGAAGCGCGAGTTTACGGTACGCGGCTTTGATGGTGGTGTCGTCGGCGCCACGGTCCACGCCGAGCACCTCGTAGTAATCGCGTTTAGACACAGTCATGTAGTGCTACGAATAGAGACGCATGAGCCGCCGTCAAGGTCGCACCGCGACTTTGACCATGGAGGGACGCAGCAACTTGCCCTTGAAGAAATAGCCCTTCTGGAATTCACTCAAGATGGTGTGATCGGGAGCCTCGGTTGTCTGTACTTTTTCGACAGCCTGATGCAGATGCGGATCAAACGGCTTGCCTTCGGCTTCGATCGGTTCGAGTCCGGCCTTCTTGAGCAGGTCGATCATGCGCCCGTAAATCAGCTCGACGCCGCGCGCATATTCCTTGTCCGTAGACTCGGCTTTCATGGCGCGATCGAAATCATCGACGATGGGGAGCAGATCGCGAACGATCTCCATGCTGGCATACTGCGCGAAATCTCCGCGCTCGCGCTCGGTGCGGCGGCGGAAGTTTTCGAACTCGGCCTGCCGGCGTTGCAGCAGATCCTGGATTTCGGACTTTTCAGCAGCTAACTGGTCGCGCTCGGCCGTAAGTGCGCTCAATTGAGCGGCTAGATCGACGCCCGCGACGCCCTCCGCGGGTGGATTCGCAGCATCGGCCGGCATCTCGGAAACTCTAATTTCAGGCATATGTTCTTCGAAATCGCTTGGTAAGTCTTAGGGTAACAAAGGAGGCGCGAAATCCAGCCGGAATTCGGTTCGGACTTACGCCGACGGCAGCGTCTCTAGAGCGCGGCCAATCCCGGCAACAGCGGACATCACACGGCCGTAATTCATCCGCATGGGTCCGAGCACCGCGACCCGGGTAACCAGCCCGCCGGGCAGCGTAAACGAAACACCGATCAGCGCGAGCTCCTTCATGGAAGGGTGCGCTTCGCCCAGACCGATCTGAACGCTCACGCCTTGCGGGACGCCCTGCGAGATATCCAGGAAGCGGTTCAACAGTTCGGCGACGCGCTGCTTCTCTTCGAGCGCGCGGAAAAGATCGCGCATGCGTTCACGCGTGAGGTGTAAATCCAGACCGACCAGATTGGACGCGCCTTCCATGTGAACACGATCCACGCGATCGCTCGCCAGAAAATCCTTTTGGGCCAGCATGGAAAGGCGGCTGAGGATCGCATCGTAGGCGGCGCGCTCCTCGGCAATGCGTCTTTGTATTTCCCGCCGGGCGGCGTCCAATTGCCACCCGCCGAAATTCCAGTTGATGTAATTTCGCAACGACACCAGCTCCTCGGGCGAGACTTGTTCACTGAGCGTGACAATGCGATTACTGGCGTGCCCGTCGCGGGTAACGACGACCACCAGAACGCGCCGCTCGGCCAGTCCGATGAGCTCCAGATGCTCCAGTTCGCCCGCGCCGGCTTGCACAGCAGCGGCGATTCCGACCGCGTGCGAAATCTCGGTCAGCAACCGGCAGCTATGCTCCACGCGGCCTTGAAAGGAATGGATGCCGCCCAATTCGCTAAGCAGACGCTGCGAATCGCCGGGTTGCATCGGGCGCGCATTCAGCGACCCGACGTACGCACGGAAGGCTTTTTCGGTGGGGATGCGTCCGGCAGATGTGTGGGGCTGGGAGAGATACCCTTCGTCGGTCAGGTCCGCCATAATGTTGCGGATGGTGGCGGGGCTCGAAGCAATGGCTGCGTGACGGCTGTCGAAAGCGCGCGAGATGGTACGCGAGCCTTGAGGCTCACCGGTCTCGATATACGCCCGGACAATCGAAAACAGAATTTCCTGAGCTCTTGACGTCACTTTGAGTTGAAGGGGTCGTGCGAAATAAACCCTACAGAATCATTGTAGTGCGTTGGAGCTAGGTTCTCAAGTACCGCTTCGGGCCGGATGGGGATACTGATACACTGAACGTTTTTCCAAAGGAGACCGGGTGCGCACACTGTGGGGTTTTCTGCGCGTTTACAGCTATATTTTCGAAACGATTCTGTGTGTGATGGGCCTGCTGGTGTGCGGATTTGGGCTGGCTTTGAAGTTGCCGCTGCACCTGGGATGGCTGCCGTGGTCATCGGAGCATCTGCTCGCCTGGGTGCTTAGTTTGTCCCTACTCGGTCTAATCGCGGTTGCTCTGGCGACTCTAGGAAGGTCGCGAGCGCTGCTCGTTCTATTTAGCGCGGCTGTCGTGTACCTGCTGCTTCGCGGTCTTTTCTTGAATACGCAGTACCGGTTTAGCGGCCCGGCGGACGCCCGAAACTCGCTCTGGCTGGTTCTGGGAGCGGTGGCGGCTTTCATCGGCTCGTGGCCGCTTTTCGTCCGAAGGCGCTAAGCGTCCCGATCAAACATGCCAAAGGCCCCGCGCGACAGGAAGCCGAGCGGGGCCGTGAGTGTGTTCTTAAAACGGAAACCTTAAGGAATCGGGCTGAGCGAAACCGGGGTGGTGTTCGTCGACTGCGTGGCCAGAACCGCCGCCGTGACACCGGCGCCCGCAGCGATCGCAACACCGGCGATAATGATGGCTCCTGTGGACACCGCACTGGTGCCGGCAGCAGCGACCGGACCCGCAGCGCCCTTACGATTCGCGCGGCCTTGATCCGTGACGTTGGTGACGTTGATGACTTGGGTTGCGCCCGCAACAGGAGTGGTCCCAGGACCCGCCGGGGTGCCAGTTACGGTCACCATGTGTTTGTCGAGCTTTTCAATGCCGCCACCCACCAGCTGGACGGTGACGTTCGAGGTCGTGTCCGTCAGCAGATAATTGGTGCCGACCTTGCGAACCATGCCAGTCATGGTCGCCGGGGCCATGGCACCTGCTTCCTGGGGAGTGAAGGCGAGCGCCTTTCCGGGCAGCAAATTGGCAACCTGGATTCCGGCTGAATTCGAGACAACCACCGGTGCACCGAGAGCGGCAACCTCAACCGTTTTACCCATCAGAGCGACACGCGCCGAACCGCCGGTGATCCGCAGGGTGTTCGCCTCAACTCCATAATCGCCGGAAGTCTCTCCGAAACCCCTCTGCAGGACCATGTGGTCGCTGTAAACACGCGCGGCGGTGTCAGCGCCGAGCTCGGCAATTTTTCCGTTCTTCAGTTGTAAGCGGGAAGTGGTTGCTCCAGTCTCCACGGTGTTACCGTCGAAAACGGTCGTGTTGCCGGGTACAACGGAATTGTCTACGGTTACGCTGCCGCTAGAAAGCACGACGCCGATCGCTGGCGTCGCGGCGGGCAGCAAGCTCAAATTCGCAACGAGCGCGCTAACGATGAGTGGCTGTACAAATTTGTTCATGAATCCTCCGAAATGCTAACCCCAAAAAGTTTGGGTAAAGTACTCACAAGTATGGACGACGGAACGAGCCTCCGTCAAGAACACATCGTGCACTTAAGTGTCACAGAGTCAACGCAGAAGTGCCGTTTATAACCGAACGCACCATGAAGATTTCTTAAGTCATACAAAATCATGTTGCATTCGACGCTGGGAACGGCATGCGCTTCCCTATTATGAAGATAGGAAGAATGACGCGTGCCATCCTGCTTGACCTCGGAAAAGTCATCGTCCCGTTCGACTTTACTATTGGTTATCGCGCGCTGCAGCGGTATTCCGGACTTACGGTGGAACAACTGCGGGAGCGGATCCGTGACACCGGTCTGGTGCCGCGTTTCGAGACCGGCCTGATCGAGCCGCGCAGCTTCGTCCGGGAGCTTTGCGCGGCCCTGTCTTTACCTGTGAATTATTCCGAGTTTTGCGATATCTGGAGTTCTATTTTCAGTCGCGAAACCCTGATTTCCGACGCTTTTCTAGCGCAGCTGCACCTGAGATATCCACTTATCCTGGTTTCCAACACGAATGCGATTCACTTCGAGATGATCCGCCGGGAGTACCCGATCCTGCGCCATTTCGATCGGTGCATTCTGTCGTATGAAGTGGGAGCGATGAAGCCGTCGCCTTCGATCTACAGGGCGGCGATCGAGGCCGCCGGTTGCGCCGCGGAAGAATGCTTTTTCACCGACGATATCCCGGATTACGTGGAGGGCGCCCGGCGGATGGGTATCGATGCCGTCCAGTTTCAGAACGCCGTCCAGCTGGAGTATGAGCTACGAGTGCGGGGAGTCGAATGGGCCGGTTAGATTCAACCTTGTTATGCCTCGCATAGAAAGAAACAATGCTCCGGGAACGGTTTACGATGGAACAGGAGGCATTACCATTGCCCGAATTAGCCGTACCGTCAGAATCAACCACAGGACTGACGACGACCAGAGCGCCCTTTATCGAGGACGCGCAGCGTAGCGGAAAGCTTTTTATCACTCAGCCTTACGAATTGTATTCGGAGGCCAACCACGCGGCATGGAACACGCTTTACAAACGCATGCTTCCTCGCTGGAAAATCTACGCAAATGAACACTTCCTTGAGGGAATTTCGAGTCTTTGCCTTTCTCCCGAAGCCGTGCCGCGCCTTTCCGATGTAAACCGCTTTTTAGCGCCTTTAACGGGATTCGAAGCTAAGCCCGTCAGCGGTTACGTGCCGGCGTTTGTCTTCTTCGATTGCCTGCGGGCCCGAAAATTTCCGACGACCATCACGATCCGCGACGGCTCGAGGCTCGATTACCTGCCCGAGCCGGATCTATTTCACGATGTGGCGGGGCATGTCCCCATGCATACCGATACGGCGTTTGCCGAAGCCCTGGTCAAATTCGGCGAGTGCGCCCGGACGGCGGTGCAGCTAACCAGCGGCATCCAAGACGAGCATCTGCGGGCCCAGCGCCTGACCAGCATCATTAAAGCCATGGCGCGCTTCTTCTGGTTCACCATCGAGTTCGGCCTGATGCGCGGGCGCGGCCGCGATCTGAAAGTCTACGGCA
The DNA here is from genome assembly GCF_903970205.1 of Nevskia soli. Classification (GTDB taxonomy): domain Bacteria; phylum Acidobacteriota; class Terriglobia; order Bryobacterales; family Bryobacteraceae; genus Bog-113. The sequence continues at coordinate 16,834 of NZ_CAJCHS010000208.1, forward strand.
GCGGGCTGCTGAGCTCGTTCGGCGAAATTGAGCACGCGATTGAATCGCCGCAAGTGCAGCGCTTCCCGATTCAGCTGGAGTGGGCGATCAATCAGGGGTTCGAAATCCATCATTATCAGCCGTTGCTGTTCATCGTGGACTCGTTCGATCATCTGTTCAACCTGGTCGACCGGCTGGAGAGATGGATGCGCGAAGGCAAGCTGAATAATGTGGCGCCGGGTGAACCGGAAGTGAATGAAGCCGACTTACTGAGCTTTATTCATGCGGATGTTGTGGACTAACAACCCGTCGACGCCTCCAAAGCACCGCTTGCTTACGCGCGCGGCTCCCTCGAAAATGACCCCCAACATACACGTTCGACCCGGATACCCTCCCTTTCGGTCGGGCTCGGAGCGGGGCTGAACGGTCCCTTTTCATCTTTGGTTGTGAACCGCAGGGTATCAGTTACGTGCGTCCGGGCAAGGTAACAGAGCCCCGACCGAAAGGGAACGGGTTTCACCACGGGCCGCCAACGTCGAAGTTCCCTTGCGGTTACTCGAAAACGACTTACTTCAGGTTCTCTTCGAAGAAGCTCAGGCGCGTCTCCGCAAGGCTGCGGGCGTAGGGACCGAACACGCCATGAAACTTCTGCGGGTAGACCACCATCCGGAATTGCTTTGCGGCGCGTTCCAGTGCATCGGCCATTTGAACGCTGTTCTGGAAATGGACGTTATCGTCTTCAATGTTATGCACGATCAGCAGCGGGGCTTTCAGATTGCCGGCGTGGGTCTTCGGCGAACTATGGTCGTACGCATCCTCGTTGACCTGCGGCAGACCCATGTACCGTTCAGTGTAGATCGTATCGTAATTGCGCCAGTCCGTTACGGGGGCGCCGGCGAGACCGCATTTGAAAACATCGGGGGCGTTTACCAGGGAGTAGAGCGTCATGTAACCGCCGTAACTCCATCCGGTAATCGCGATGCGGGCGCCATCCACGTAACTTTGTTTCTTTAACCAATCGACACCGAGCCGCTGGTCTTCCAGTTCGTGCTGGCCCATGTTGCGGAAGATGACGGATTCCCAGGCATGCCCGCGGCCCGTAGAGCCGTGGTTGTCCATTACCCAAATAATGAAACCTTTGGCCGCAAAGAACTGGTCATCGGTCAATCCGCTCCAGATGTTGCGCACGGACTGCGCGCCCGGTCCGCCATAAACCTGGACAATCACCGGGTACTTCTTTGCAGGGTCGAACGGAACCGGCTTGAATAGCTTGCCATACATCGTGTCGCCGTTAGTCGACTTGACTTCGACGATCTCGGGTTTACTTAGCATGTAAGTGTTGGCGATAGTCATGTCGGCTTGCATCCAGGTCATCAGCTCAGAGCCGTCCGCCCGGCGGATCGCCTGGGAAGGCGGCGAATCGAGATTCGAAAAGGCGTCAGTGAAGTACGCGCCGTGAGGACTTATGGACACTGCGTGTACCCCGGGCGCAGGGCTAAGTAAGGTGCGATGTTTGCCATTTAAGTCGACCGCATAGAGGCGCGATCCTGTCGGGCTCTCCTCGTTAGACATATAGAAGATCCGGCCGGAAGCTTCATCGACAGCCATACAGCGCTCCACCACCCAGTTCCCTTTGGTTATCTGGCGCTTGAGCTTGCCGTCCATCCCGTAGAGGTACAAGTGACGGAAGCCCCCCTCGCCGCGTTCACTCTCCCATAGAAACTCCTTGCCGTTCTTCAGGAAGTAAGGTTCGTCCACCACATTGATCCAATAGGGATCGGTTTCATGGATCAGAGTATCCGTACTGCCGTCGAGACCGGCGCGGATCAGGTCAAGATTGTTCTGGATCCGGTTGAGACGCATCACGGCGACAGCGCTGGAATCGGGCAGCCAGGTTACGCGAGCGATCAAGGCGTCACGCGTCTCGCCTAAGTCGAGAAACCGGGTCCTTCCGGAATCGACATCGACGATGGCGACGCGCGCTTCGGCATTGGGTTCGCCGGCTTTGGGATAGCGCTCGGGCTCGAGCAGGCCGCGCGATTTCAGTAACGAAACCTGCGGGAATAGCGGCTCGCTGTGCGTATCGAGCTGGAGAAAAGCAATGTGCCTGCTGTCGGGCGACCACCAATGGGCAGTTCCGAGGTCCAGCTCTTCGGGATAGACCCAATCGAGTTGCGCATTCAGGAGGGTGTCCGAGCCGTTGGAGGTGAGCCGGTTGACCTTCTTCGTGGCGATATCCATAGAGTACAGATCGTGCGCCCGGCGGAACGAGACCGACTTACCGTCCGGCGACAGCTTCGGATCGGCTTCGGGAACGTCTGTTTTCGTGAGCTGCTCGACGGGGGCTTTGAGGGGCGCGGCGGGAGTCAAGCTGACCAGGAAAAGGTCGCCGTCTTCTTCGACCAGCAGCCGATCGCCGGACGAAAACCACTGGATAGGCGATTCGCTTACGCGCCGATTGGTCCAATCGAAGACCTCAGGTTCGGGGACGGGAGCGGCGGAGTCGTTCAGTTGCTTCATCGCGATCAACTCACGCTTGGCTTTGGACGCGATGTCGAATAGGATGAGCTTGCCGCCCTCGATGTACACGAAGCGCTGATCGTCGGGGGACCATACGGGGTCCACCGGCCGCGGGGCGTTGGGCTTGAACCGGTTCAGCACATCGTCGATAGTGACCGGCTTTTTTTGGGCAGGCAGGATTGGGCTAAATACCGCTAAAGCGAAGAGCAACCGGCGCATACGGGTTACGATAGCAAGGTCGCGATGATCGGTAGAAAATCGCACCGTTGCCGTCGCGGCTTGGATCTTATGCTGGAGCGTCGGGCGGCCGCGTGGAAAGGCCAGAAACGGGACGATGAAGACTAAGCAGCCTATGGCGATTCTGACTGCCAGGTGCATTCCTTGGCGGTCAACTCGCGTAATGCGAATTCGCCCCATCCGGTTTGTTCCGTGGCCTCATTGGCCGAAAGAGCGCTATAGTAATTCGCGAACTCCCGCGCTATCAAAGCGCGTTCATGCGTCAGCCGAACGCTCTCCAGAATTTGCTCCCGAACGGCCGAGCAGGAGCTGCCGCCACGTTCGCGCCTCAGGCTGTCGATGAAGGCAATCGACTCCGCGGATAGAGTGAAGCTTTTTTTTGGCCCGACGACCCCGTGCAACGGGGCCCTGATTTTCATCTTGCCCGTTGTCATACTGACGGTTCCCGCCATGCGCCTAATTCTCTTCAGCTAGTAAGTCGCCTAACTTGTCTAACTGCTTTTCCCACCTCGTGCGGCGGTCCCGTATCCATTCCTCGGCGACGGTAAGTCCTACTGAGTCGATGCGGCAACTGCGCACTCTACCGGTCTTCTCCGTTACGATAAGTCCGCTTTCTTCTAAGATCTGAAGGTGCTGGACTACGGCGGCTAACGTCATGTGGAGCGGTTCCGCCAGGCGAGAGACCGAGACCGGTCCCTCGCCGAGCTGTTCCAGCATCGCGCGCCGGGTCGGATCGCCCAAGGCGTGGAAGACACGGTCGATCGCCGGCCGCTTTCTGCCCACTAGCCGGGGAACTCCGCATGCAGCCGTTCGAGGAGGCTACGCCACCCGGCTTCACGCATTTCCGGACCGTCGGCGCCCTCGAAGAAGGCTCCCTGATGGGTGAAGATCAGGTCCGTGCCGGTTCCAGAGGGGAGGAACTCGAAGGTGACCAGCGACGCGGAGAAGGGCTTGCCGCCGATGGCCATCGTTGACGCAATTACCACGCGCCGGTCAGCGACGATGTCCTGATGGATGCCGCTATTGACGCACTCGAGTCCATACACCGGCGTGCCCTCTTTCGTGAAGCGGAAACGAGCGCATTCTTTGCCGCCGACGTGGAAGTCCAGGTCATAGTGCAGGATCTGGTTACTCCCGCTTTCAAGGAACCAGCGGCGCTTCTTCGCGGGATCGGCGAAAGCAGCGAAGACGCGGTCTGGCGGCGCAGGATAAATGCGCTCGATGACAAAGGTGCTGTGGATGGTGGTTGGTTGTTCCATGGTGGTGTCCTTTCTGGCCTTGCGAATAGTTAAGTATTGACTTGAGTATCGAGCACGGCCGGTGAATTGTCAAGTAAAAACTTAAGTATCGGGCGTCGCGCGAAGGCTTTGGTCGAAAGGGGAGCGAGGTTTTGAGGAGGACTGGGCTGGAAGGGTTGAAGATTTGGGATCGCGGGAGACGAGTTTGCCTCGCAGGCGATGCCGGGCTGGACGTTAGACGGAAGCTTTGGAGTAAAGAAAGCGCCGGCTCGTCTCCCCGGCGCTTTCCAAACCTGCGGTCAGACTGCGCGGCGGCCGGTGATGAAGGCGATCAGCCAGATTACCAGGAATACAAAGAAAAGGATCTTGGCGATGCCGGCGGCGGCACCCGCAATTCCTCCAAACCCAAGGACAGCGGCGATCAACGCGATGACCAGGAATACTAATGACCAATGCAACATTTCGTTCCTCCTAAATGCCCTAAGGGCTCCGGTTTTTGCCCTTGCGGGCTATTCGGTATTTGAAGTAGCAATATTCATGCCGTTTGTATGCTGCCGGTTTCTCCGTAGCCGATCGCGGAGTTCCGCGGTCGCTTTTCTGTGACAAATCAGGCAGAGCGTCCGGATGTTGGCGAGATCGCATTCGCCGCCGCCCTCCGCGACCGGCACGATGTGGTCGGCATCCCACAGACTCCGGCGCGTCATGCGTTTCAGTCCCCATCGCGCCAGCAGCTCCAACTTGCGGACGCCGCGGGCGCGCTTGAGTACGTGAAGGGCGTGGACCGTATCTGTCCGGCAGATGGCGCAGATTCCCTTATCGCGGCGCAGCACCTGATCGCGAAGATAGCCGGGATCGCTGCGCAAGCGCCACTCATGCACGCACCAGTCGGAGCAGAACGTGCGCCGTCCTTTCGGGATTTCGATCGCGCACCAGCGGCATTGCACACGGCCGTTGGGGCCGACCGGGAGAGTCGAGCGATCGGCCGCGCCGCCTTTGATCTTGCGTAGCGGCTTCATTCCATCAGCTGTAAGAGCTTCGCGCGCAACGCCGTCGCCGCTTCGCTGTCGGTGGCGATGATCAGAATCGTATCGTCGCCGGCGATGGTTCCGACCAGTTCCGGCCAGGCTTCCTGATCGAGCGCCAGGGCCACCGGGCTGGCGTGACCCGGATCGGTCCGGAGCACGAGCAGGTTCTGCGCGCAGCGAATGTCGGTGACGAACTCGCGGGCGACGTTGGCCAGATCGACGCCGGGCTCTTCCGGCGCCATCTCGCGATAACCGGTTTGCGTTTTGACCAGACCGAGATCGCGCAGGTCGCGCGACAACGTGACCTGCGTGGCGGCAACCCCGCGAACCTTGAGTTCGGCGGCGATCTCTTCCTGGGTGAAGACCGACTTTTCGCGAATGATGTTGAGGATCTGACCTTGGCGGAAGCGCTTACTCATCCTGCCTCAGCCTACATCGTCGACAGACGCCGGCGCGCTTCGGCGAGTGCGGCGGCCACGGCCTGGGGCCCGGTACCGCCCGGGATCTCGCGCGTCTTGAGGCCTTCGCGAGGATCGAGCAGGCGCGCCATTCCGGCGGTGAATGCGGGATGGAATTGGGCAAGCGAGGCGTCGTTCCAATCGGCGGGGACCTTGCCTTCGCGGACGCTGGAGAGGACCAGTGCGCCGACGATCTGATGCGCTTCGTGGAACGCCGTCCCGCGCCGGGCGAGTTCTTCGGCGAGATCGGTGGCAACCACCCAGCTCTTCTGCACGGCGGCGAAGGGGATTTCGGGGCGGAGCGCGACGGACTCGACGACGGTCCGCGCCATTTGCAGCGACGCCGTGACCTGGTCGGCGGCTTCGAACAACGGCTCCTTATCCTCCTGCATGTCGCGATTGTACGTTAGCGGCAGGCTCTTGGTCGTCATCATGAGGGCGTGCAGGCACCCGGTGACGCGGCCCGCTTTACCGCGGATGAGTTCGAGCGAATCGGGGTTCTTCTTCTGCGGCATGAGGCTGGATCCGCTGGTGACACCGTCGGCGAGTTCGAGCCAGCCGAACTCTTCCGATGAGTAGAGAATCCAGTCTTCGGCGAGACGGCTGAGATGCAGCATCGTCGTGGATGCGGCGTAGAGGAAATCGAGGGCGAAGTCGCGATCGGCGGAAACGTCCATGCTGTTGCGGGTGATGCCGGCGAAGCCGAGGTCGCGCGCGATGCCCTCGCGATCGAGCGCGAATCCGCTGCCGGCGAGCGCGCCGGAACCGAGCGGCATCAGGTTCGCGGCGCGGCGGGCCGCGAGGAACCGTTCGTGGTCGCGCGCGAACATCTCGAAGTAGGCGAGCAAGTAGTGAGGCCAGAGTACGGCTTGCGCGCGGCGCAGGTGCGTATAGCCGGGGATGACTGCATCTTTATACGTTTCAGCGAGGTCGAGGAGCTTCGCCATGAGCTGCTTCACGGCTTCGCCCACGTGGGTCGCGGCTTCGCGGAGCCAGAGGCGCGTATCGAGCGAAACCTGTTCGTTGCGGCTGCGGCCGGTGTGGATTTTGTCCGCAACCGCGCCGGCTTTTTCCTTCACTTTGCGGATGACGAAGGTGTGGATGTCCTCGTCGGTTGCGCCATCGAATGCGGCCGGATCGCGCGATTCTTCCAGGAGTTCGTCGAAGGCTTGGACGATCTGCGCGCGCTCTTCCGGCGTTAAGATACCGGCGCGTTCGAGTGCGCGGGCGAAGGCTTGCGATCCGCGGATATCCGGCTCCAGCAGCCGCCGGTCGAAGTGGAGCGAGCCGCTGAAGCGCTCGAAGATTTCGGATGGGCCGGATTCGAAACGCCCGCCCCAGAGCTTCATTCGGTTTGACCGCGCAGCGCCGCTCGGACCTGGATAGGCAGGCCGATCAGGTTGATGAAGCCGCGCGCGTCCTTCTGGTCGTAATCGGCGCCCATGGCGAAGCTGGCGATCTTTAGCGAGTAGAGCGAGTTGGGACTGACGCGGCTCACCGGCTCCACGGTTCCTTTGTAGAGGCGCAGCGTGATCTCGCCCGTATTGGGCTGGTTGATCTCGGCGAAAAAGGCGTCGAGGGCGACGCGCAACGGCGTGAACCAGAGGCCGTTGTAGACGAGGTCCGCGTAATCGATCGCGAGCTTCTGCTTGAAGTGCAGCGTCGC
>NZ_CAJCHS010000209.1 GCF_903970205.1 Nevskia soli
CCGACCCCGCTGACGGCGGATGAAGTCAACTCGATCCTCTATCGCCAGGCAACGGCGGCCGAGCGCCCCAGACCGAAGATGACGTTCGAGAAGAACGAAACGGTCCGCATCGTAGACGGCCCCTTCACCAACTTCTCCGGCAAAGTGGACGAAGTCAACTTCGAGCGCAATACGCTGCGTGTGCTGGTCACCATCTTCGGCCGCGCAACCCCCGTGGAACTAGACTTCCTGCAAGTAGAAAAAAGCTAAGTTCTTATATGTGTTCATCCGTGGCTAAAGGTTTAAGCCCGGTAACCCGGCAAGTAAGTTAGAAAGGTTCTGAAATGGCAAAGAAAGTAACAGGTCAGGTTAAGCTGCAGATTCCCGCCGGTAAAGCAACTCCGGCCCCCCCGGTGGGCACCGCTCTCGGTCCCCAGGGCGTGAACATCATGGAGTTCTGCAAAGCCTTCAACGCAAAGACTTCGGCGAAGGATCAGGAAGGTCTGATCATCCCGGTCGTCATCACGATCTACTCGGATCGTTCGTTCACATTTATCACCAAGACTCCGCCGGTCCCGGTGCTGATTAAGCGCGCCGTTAACATTGCAAAAGGTTCGCCGGAACCGCATAAGACGAAGGTGGGTAAGATCACGCAAAAGCAGATAGAAGAGATCGCCAAGCTTAAGATGCCCGATCTCAATTGCTTCAACGTGGAGTCGGCGATTAACTCAGTCAAAGGCACAGCCCGCAGTATGGGCGTCGACGTGGTCTAAACTTGAAACGATCGTGCCTGAACCATTTTCGCGACGCCTATTCCTAGCCGCCGGCGTGGCCGCTGCTGAGGCGGCTCAGGCGCAGGACTCCCCGCAACGGGCGCCCGTCGTCCAGCAGCCCTACCCGCAATCCAACTTACCGGCCGCGACTAACCCGATCCGCATCGTCACCGACCGCGACATCGACCCGAACGAAGTAGCTCTCCTTAAAGCCGCCGCACCGAACGTTGAAGTATTCGTCTGCAGCAATCAAGACGAGTATCTGGATCGCGTTCGGGACGCTGAAGTCATCATCGGCGAGCCTCATGAGGATATCCTGCGCCGCGCCCCGAAGCTGAAGTGGGTGCAGGTGAGCGGGGCCGGGATGGAGTGGATGGATCAGGCTCTCCGCAACAGCCCGGTCGTAGTTACGAACTGTGCGCGTACCTTCGCGCCCGGCATCACCGAAACCGGAATGGGCCTTCTGTTGTGCCTGACCCGCGGCATCTCCACTTATTACATGCCGCAGTTTTACAAGCACCAACTGCGCCCGATCGGAACTCCGCGCTCCCCCGATCACATCGAACTCGCCGGGAAAACGATGGCGATCGTCGGCATGGGCGGGATCGGCAGCACCATGGCGCGCCGTGCTCATTACGGCTTCGATATGCGCATCATCGCAACCGATGCGAAACCGCTGCCCAGACCGGAGTATGTCGCTGAACTGCGCACCCCAGCGTGGTTTCCGGAGATGATCCAGCAAGCGGACGTCGTCGTCTCAGCCGCCCCGCTAACAGCGCTGACGGAGCGGATGTTCAACGAAGCCGCCTTCCGTTCCATGAAGCCGGAGGCCTTCTACATCGCCCTTTCCCGCGGCAAACTGTTCGACGATATGGCGTTGGTTCGAGCTCTGCGCGAAAAGTGGATTCGCGGCGCGGGATTAGATGTCTTTCCGATCGAACCGCCGCCGCCCGATCACCCGATCTACGACCTCCCAAACGTTGTCATGACTCCGCATACTTCCGGATGGAGCCCCGACCGGGAAACCCGTTTAATCGCTCTGTACGCCGAGAATATACGCCGGTATTCAGTCGGCGAACCGCTCGTAAACGTCGTGGATAAGCAGCGCGGGTACTAAGTTCCGGCGATAAAGCTGGGATTTCGATCGAATCCGGGCTAACATGATGTAACCTCGGTCACATATATGCGCGCCACGTGTTTGCTCATCCTCGCTTCGTTCGCAACTGTCTGCGTGATCCACGCAGCCACCGATGACGACCGTAATTTCACCGGAACCTGGACCTTTCAACCGGATCGCAGCGAATTGAACGCGCTACCGCAAAGGCCTGACCCCGAGGTCAAGATTATTCAGGATGGCGCGGGCATCCACTGGTTTGCCACCGGACCCGAGCTCTGGAAGATGTCTCTCGATGGGCGGGAAAACGTTCGGCGTGAGAAGGATGTCTATTACAGCAGCATGGCTAAGTGGGAAGGTTCCGCGCTGCTGATCAGCACCAACGTGAGTACGCCGACCGGCAGTTACTCAATCGCGGATCGATGGAAGCTTTCGCGCGACGGACAAAGTCTGCTGATCCATCGCAAGATCATCCGCGGGTCCGATGAAGCCGAATCGACCATCGTTTACGCGCGCGCCGGGGCGCCCTCCGCACCTCCGACGTTACAGACGCGCAGTGTCCCACCGGCGGTGACCCCGACGACTTCACTGGTCGAGTCACCGCCGGCGCCTGCCGCGCCGACGCCCGCACGGGCGGTTGATAACTATGTCGTTGCCAATGGTACGCACTTACCGCTGCGCCTCTTGAACTCGGTCAGCACCAAACACTCGGCTCCGGGCGACCACGTATACCTTGAAACCATCTATCCGATACTTTCGAAAGGCCGCGTCATAATTCCTCCCGGCAGCTACGTCGAAGGAAGCTTGTCCGAGGTAAAGCGCGCCGGCCGCATTAAAGGCAAGAGCGAGTTATACCTGCGCTTTGATTCACTCACGCTGCCGAACGGCGTCACCCGCGATTTCCGCGCCCGCCTGGGAGCCGACGAGAATAACAGCGTAGATCGCAAGGAAGGTAAGGTCGTCGGCGACAGCGGCAAAGGTCAGGATGCGAAAACGATCGCTGAGGCGACGGCGGCCGGGACCGGAATCGGCGTGCTCGCCGGCTCTGCTGCCGGACATCTCGGCATGGGCGCCGGAATCGGGGCTGCCGCGGGTGCGCTAGGCGGGCTTGCCGGCGTGCTCGCAACTCGCGGACCGGATGCCGTCCTCCAGAAGGGCAGCACGGTCGAGATGATCCTCGACCGCGACCTCGTATTTGCGCCCGATGAAGTGCCTTCCCGTCCGAGTGTGCGCTAAACTGAGTTCGTAGTCGTTCAAATTGCCGCTGTGGCGGAACTGGCAGACGCGCATGGTTCAGGTCCATGTGCCCGCAAGGGCGTGGGGATTCGACTTCCTCCAGCGGCACCAAAAATCCTGAGAGCCTTACTACTTATCCGGCAACTTAAGTTCCTGTAACAAAGCCGAGCATCGCTGACTTAACTCGTACGGCTTACTGTTATCCAAACGCACAGGCGCTGTATCTACCGGATGCCGAGTATCCAGCACCGCTTCCCAGGCGTAACCTTTGCGCGGCGCCGGTAGCGTGAAAGAAATCTCTTCATTACTTGGATTCAACAGTAGAAAGAACGAGTCGTCTACAATCTCGTCCCCTACCGCGTTCACATCGGCCAGCGTTCTCCCATTCAGGAACAACCCGATGCACCTTACCCAACCCGAATTCCATTCCTCATGCTTCATCTCGCCGCCGTCCGGGCGGAACCAACGCAGATCGTGTTCATGCGTCCCATCGATCTCCAGCTCCGGAGCCGAAGGATCGATCCGCCGGTCCTGAAAGAACTTGCGCCGGTGTAGATTCGGATGCGCTTTACGGCAGTCAATCAGACCGCGTGTAAACTCCAGCAGCGCTCGTTGCTCATTCGTCAGGTTCCAGTTCGTCCAACTAATCTCGTTATCCTGCGCATAGGCGTTGTTGTTACCGCGTTGCGTGCGGCCCATTTCGTCGCCGCCGCAGATCATGGGAACGCCCTGGCTGAAGAGTAGCGTCAATAGGAAGTTACGCACCTGCGTGCAGCGCAGCTTATCTACGACCGGGTCATCCGTCTCGCCTTCTACACCGCAATTCCAGGAGTGGTTGTCGTTGCTCCCATCCTGATTATTCTCGCCGTTTGCTTCGTTATGCTTCTCGTTGTAACTGACTAAGTCGCGGAGCGTGAACCCGTCATGCGCCGTCACGAAGTTGATACTCGCGCTGGGCTTGCGCCCGTCTCGCTGGTAAAGATCGCTCGATCCGGTAAGCCGGTACCCAAGCTCCGGAATCTGCCCGTCGTCCCCCTTCCAGTAGCGGCGCACCGTATCGCGATACTTTCCGTTCCATTCCGCCCATAAAGGCGGGAAGTTACCCACCTGATAACCACCCTCCCCCACATCCCACGGCTCGGCGATCAACTTGACTTGCGAAATTACCGGGTCCTGATTAATGATGTCGAAGAAAGCCGAAAGGCGGTCAACCTCGTGCAGTTCCCGCGCCAGCGCCGCCGCCAGATCGAAGCGGAAGCCATCCACATGCATCTCGAGCACCCAGTAGCGCAGGCTATCCATCACCAGCTTGAGTACTTGCGGGTGCCGGATATTCACGGTGTTTCCGGTTCCCGTGTAGTCCATGTAATAGCGTTCCTGACCGTTGACCAACCGGTAGTATGTTGTATTGTCTATCCCTTTGAAGCTGAGCGTCGGCCCCAACTGATTGCCTTCGGCCGTGTGGTTATAAACCACATCCAGAATCACTTCGATACCTGCGCGATGCAGCGCCTTGACCATGCTCTTGAATTCGCTGACCTGCTCGCCTTCATGCCCGGAGCTGCTATAACGCGCTACCGGGGAGAAGTAGTTGATTGTGCTGTAACCCCAATACTCTTTCAGGCCCAGGTCCGACAGCCGCTTGTCGTCAATGAATTCATGCACCGGCATTAATTCCACCGCGGTCACACCCAACTTCTTCAAGTGATCGATCGCGGCAGGATGAGCAAGTCCGGCGTAAGTTCCACGAAGGTTGGTTGGGATATCCGGATGTAGAGCCGTAAAGCCCTTCACGTGTAATTCGTAAATCACCGAATCATGCAGCGCCGTCAGCGGCGGCCTGTCGTTTTCCCAATCGAAGATCGACGTTGTGACTACGCCCTTCGGTACGCCCGTTGAGTTATCGCGGTCGTCAAAGCTCAAATCCACGTCCGGTGAGTCAAGCTTGTACGCAAACACGGGCGCATTCCAGTCAACGCTGCCGCATACCGCTTTGGCGTAGGGATCGAGCAGTACCTTATGCGGATTGAAGCGAAGCCCATGTTCGGGTTCATAAGGCCCGGAAACGCGATACCCATAGAGTTGCCCAAGCTTGATCCCGGGAACATAACAATGCCAGATCAGTCCGGTGTTCTCTCTAAGCTGGATGGTTTCGCTCGCCTCTCGATCGGGCGCGTCGAATAAGCAAAGCTCAACGCCCGTGGCGCATTGAGAGAAGATCGAGAAATTCACGCCGGTGCCGTCCCACGTAGCGCCCTGCGGATATGGTTTACCGGGTAAGATCGTTCGTGACATGAGTATTTATTAGAATTACGGTCTCCGTGGGTACTGTGAGTTTGTTCTCTGAAAGTGTCGCGCCCGGTCCGCTCGCGAATAAGATGCGGCTGGGTGTTCCCAGTTGAAAGCCTACGCATTGCTTACTGAAGTTGGAGCAGACGACCACTTCACCGCGATCAATCCGCAGCCAGTCGTGCCCGAAGGAGACGCCAACAGGACCCCCAGCCGCAAGCGAAGGCGTCGAACGCCGCAATTGGATAAGTGCCTGATACCAGTCCAGAAGCTCGCGATGCGGCGGTTCTCCGATCTCATCCCACTTCAGCTTCGATCGTTGAAACGTCTCCGGATCCTGCGGGTCGGGAACATCTTCCGGCCTCCATCCGAACTTGGCGAACTCTTTTCGCCGCCCTTCGGAAACGGCTTTCGCAAGTTCGGGTTCGCTGTGATGTGTGAAGTACTGAAACGGCGTCGAGGCTCCGAATTCCTCTCCCATAAAGATCATCGGGATGAACGGCGACGTAAGGTAGATGGCCGCTGCGATCTTGGCTCGGCCAAGGCTTGTCAGGCTCGTGATGCGTTCTCCTTGCGCGCGATTCCCGACCTGATCGTGCGTCTGTATATAGCCCAGGAAGTGAGTACGCGAAAGGCTGCCGACCGGCCGTCCGTGTACACGCCCGCGATGCTTTGAGTAAGTCCCGTCATAGACGAACACGTCTTGAACCGCCTTGCCAACCTGATCCATCCCGCCGAAGTCTTCATAGTACCCAGCCGCTTCGCCCGTGACCACGCTATGAATCGCGTGATGCAGATCGTCGCTCCACTGCGCCGCTACTCCGTAGCCCCCGGCTTCTCGTGGACGGACGACGCGCGGTTCATTCAAATCGCTCTCGGCAATCAGGAACTTATGCCGTCCCGTAGATGCCTCTAGGGCATCCACTTCCGTCGCGAGTTGCTCCAACAGGTGTACAGCCGATGAATCAATCAGCGCATGCACCGCGTCCAGGCGAAGTCCATCAAAGTGGTAGTCGCGAAGCCACATGAGCGCGTTGTCACAGAAGAATCGCCGTACTTCGGTGCTGCCTGCGTCGTCCAGGTTGACGGCTTCACCCCAGGGTGTCGTGTGCTTGCGGGTGAAGTACGGACCGAACTGACTTAGATAGTTACCGCTTGGACCGAGATGGTTGTAGACTACGTCAAGAATCGCCGCAAGTCCGCGCGCGTGGCACGCGTCAACCAACCGCTTGAGCGCTTCGGGACCGCCATAGCAATGATGGGGAGCATATAGATCGACACCGTCATAACCCCATCCCCATTCACCCGGGAACTCATTGACCGGCATGAACTCGATGTGCGTGACGCCAAGTTGCCTCAGGTAATCCAGCCTATCGATCGTGCTGTCGAAAGTACCTCCCGGTGTGAATGTACCTATGTGGAGTTCGTAAATGATCGCTGCGGATAATGGCCTGGGCTGCCATCCATCATCGGTCCATTGGAAGCTACTGTGGTCGACAATCCGCGACGGCCCGTCAACCCCATCCGGCTGCCACGGCGATCGCGGATCGGGTAAAGCCGCGCCCCCGTCCAATACAAACTGGTAATCCGTACCGGCAACGGCATCAGCTACAGTGCCCGCCCACCAGGCGTCAGCACCTTCGCGTAAAGGTTCATCGCGACCGAGGCAGCGGACCGCAACAGACTTCACGTCCGGCGCCCAAACCCGGAATGTCCACATCAGGCGGGCTCCCGAACCAGCAGCGCGACAGGAAAACGCTTCAGTAACATACTTACGGAATGCGCCGCCCCCGCGAACTTCTCCCCGGTTAGGCGGTTGACCCACGCGCCTTCGGGCAGCTGTAGCGAAGTGTTGCCCCACTCGCCGTTAAGTCCGATAACCAGCCGCGGAACTAACGTAATCACATCCGGACCGCGCTGAAACGCGATCAGGTGTTGTGCCTTTTCACCGGAAGCATAAAGCGGAATATAGCTTCCCTCAGCACCGAAACAGCCTGGGAGCTCACGCCGCACTTGCAGCGCCGTGTACATGGTCCAAAGCTTTGGCGCGCCTTCATCTTCCCGACGTATTACCTCTTCGACAGGAAGGTTCTTTACTTCTTCCAATAGCTTTCTACGATAGCCATAATCCACCGGCCGCCGGTTATCCGGATCTACCAAACTCAGGTCCCAGACCTCGCATCCCTGATAAGTGTCGGGTACTCCGGGCGCAGTCAGCTTCACCAGCGTTTGCGCGAGTGAGTTAACGCGTCCCGGTCCAGCTAACTTCGCAGCGAACTTAGCGATATCGGCCATCAAATCTTGGGCGGCGAATAGCGCCTCGATAAAGCGCTTCAACGCGGTCTCAAACTTCTCGTCCGGATTGAGCCATGATGTATGCTGCTTGGCCTCACGAACCGCCTTCAGCATGTACTGCTGCATCCGTTCCTCGTTGATCGGCCAAGCGCCTGGCAGGGTCTGGTAAAGTAAGTACTCCGTATTCCGGTCGGGCAAACCGTCGGTCCGATTCCGGTCGGCGGCAAACGCCCACCGGCAGGCTGTCTCCCGCCACTCGCCGGGCATCTCGGAAAGTGAGTTGACTCTTGCGCGAACGTCCTCGCTCCGCTTCGTATCATGCGTCGAACTCGCCAGCATGGTCGAGGGATGGGTACGCTGAACGGCCTCGCAGTAGGCATGAAACTCGGCCGGCGACGTCCCGAACTTTCCCGGATTGCCGCCCACTTCGTTCAGAGATACCAGCCGGTTATAACAGTAGAATGCCGTATCTTCCACGCCCTTAGCCATCGCCGGTCCGGTGAACTGCTGGAACCGCATTACAAATTCGTCCATGAGCGGGCCGCGCGTCTCCAGCGACAACACTGAAGCCAGAAAGTCGAATAGCTCGGCGTCTAAGTCGGGACGGTTTGCCTTGGCCGCAGCGATTGCCTGAGATATGTACTCCCGATCCCTTTCGTTGATCTTGTTTTCCGCTACCCGCGCATAGGTCCGATAAACCGGAAAGCACGCGATTGTTTCCCGAATCGCATGATGCAGATCGTGCCGCGTGTAGTCTCGATGATTACGGTCGTTCTCGCAGATATGCACGAACTCAGCAGAAAGCCTGTTTACATCGCTGCCCAGTACATCACGCAACACCAGTATCTTCTT
>NZ_CAJCHS010000210.1 GCF_903970205.1 Nevskia soli
GCCGCTGAAGTTTGAGAAGGCGTTGTGAAAGACCGGGTCTTCGTTGGGAGAGTCGACAATCGTGCCTGTTTGAATCGGTAGGATGTGGGGCAGGAACGTTTTGTTCTTCTGCAGCATGCGCGCATGCGGCGCATCGACGGACGCCACGCTGGGAACGCCTGAAAAATAGACGACGACGCCCGAAAAGTCCCCGGACTTCTTTACCGACGCTATTTCAGTATCTCTCAGGGTGACGCTTCCGGACACGGTCGCGGCGTAAGCGGTAAGCGGCAATGCGCTAAAAAAGATAGCCCAATGCCAGATCATAATGATTGTTCAAACGTGTTCCTTGCGATAAGTAGGTAGTGCGGGTTTGCGAAAGCTCGAAGGCCGAGATGATGTTAGGAGCGAGGCGGTACATCACATTACCGGCATAAGTCACGTTGCGCGCGATTCCTCCCGTTAGAAGGTCGGCCGCGCGATCGTTCTCCTCGCCTCCATACAAATGGAAGCTCAGGCGCGATGTGGGGAAGAACGCAACCTGAGTCCAACCTCCCACTGCGCGAACGTCAGCGATGGCTCCGGATGGCAGCAGCGTGAAGCCTTGTCCGAGCGAGCCAAGCGGCGCCGTGTTTCTCCCATCGAATGCCGCCCCGGTGATTTCGACCTCCTGGATCGGCCGCACGAGCCAATCGAGTGACCAGATGCGGGAGGGCACCGTCGTGTCAAGTACGTGGGTGTCGCTGGCGTGATAGCCCGGAGCGATCTCGATACGGCGCTTGCCCCATTGTTTGTATAGTTCGACCCGCGTCTCATACCCTGGACGCGCCTGCTCGAGACCATAGAGTACGGACGGAGGGTTAGATGCGTCCCCTTCCGCGGTCTCGTAGACACCCGCTTGCGCGATGACGCCGAAGTTATCTTCATCGAAGCGGAAGCGATGTTCGATGCGCGCCTGAGGCTGCCAATCCCATAAGTTACCGGACGCGGAGAGTGGCGGCACACCTACCTGGGCCAAAGAATCGGGATCCCGCGGCGAAATGATCGGTTTGTCTCGGCCAACGGTAACCGTTGTATCTCCCCAGGTAAGGTCTACCTTCGCCGTTCGAATGTGGAACGCCGAGTTATATCCATAAGCGGAGTCCTGGAAGAAGTCCATGTAGATCGATCCGGATGCCTTACCGTCCCCGGGCAGGGAAGGGCCGTCGAACTTCAGTCCTAAGATTGTCTGTTGGACCGAAGCTCCGGAAACAGCGCTGCCGGTATACCCGGCTGTCAAAGGATCCTCCTGACCGCCGGCATTGCGCCCATTGGTGAAAGCATTGAACAGCAGCATGCCGGTAAGTGAGATGGGCATTTTCTGCGAGGCTTCCACCTTAGTTTGGGCCAGTTCCGCGGTGCGGCTCTCTTGCACGGCCAAGCGTTCTTCTTGCTGCTGCACAGGCTGGGCGTCCGGGGTCGCGCCGGCGTAATTCGCAAGCTCTTCGCGTAAGGCACGAATCTCGTCGACAAGCTTGCGGTTTTCCGCTTCCACCTGATCCAGCCGTGTGATCAGGTTATTCAGACTAGGATCCGTCTGAGCCGATGCGGACGCGGAAAGCGTGATGGCCAGAAATAAGATGACACCCACTTTCGAAAACAGGTTATTCATAACAGTTGCTCCAACTTCCTGCGAACCGCGGCAGGTGAGTACGGCTTGGCAAAAAAAGCATTCGCTCCCAGTTCGAGCGCGCGCTCCGGTAACAAGGGATCTGTGTCACCGCTAATAAGAATTACCGGGACGTGGGATAAGTGAGCGTCCGCTCGCAGCTCCCGAATCAGATCGAGACCGCTCGATTGAGCCAGATGCATATCCGTCACGACTGCGGCGACATGGCCGGGATGTTTCCGCATTTGAGCCAGAGCCAAGGGAGCTCCATTGACACGGCGGGGTTGACATCCGTGCAGACTATCCAGAGCGATCTCTAGCGTCTCGGCGCACGCATCGCTATCTTCGACGATAAACACCAATCGCGGCGATGGCAGCGGCGACGATATCGGCAAGAGTAAGTGCTCCATGAGAGTTCTACGGGATAAATCGATACCCGACGCGGTGAAGAGTCAGAAAATGACGGGGGCAGTTCGGGTCGGCCTCAAGCTTCTGGCGCAAATGGACGACATGTGCATCTACGGTCCTTGTGTTCGGATACGACTCATAGCCCCAAACGGAGTTTAGAATCAAGTCGCGAGAAAGTGGGCGGTCCGGATTTTGCAGGAAGAACGTTAGTAGGTTGTACTCAGCCGGAGTAAATCGGACCGGCTCGCCGCGGCGCTTCACAATACGGCGTTCCAGATCGACTTCCACATCGGCGAACGAGAGAACCTTACTCGCTTCCGAGGAGGAACGCCGCAGGACCGCACGGATGCGCGCGAGCAACTCGCGCGTGCCGAACGGCTTCACCATGTAGTCATCGGCGCCGATCTCGAGCAGCAGCACCTTGTCAACCTCGTCGCCCACAGCGCTGAGAACGATAATCGGCGTCGCGATGCCGCTGCCGCGCAGGCGCTTACAGATTTCGATCCCATGCATATCGGGCAATCGAAGGTCGGCGAGGATCAGATCGGGAGCGCCCAGCAGAGCGTGTTCGGTGCCTTCCCGGCCGTTAGCGGCCAGGATGGCCTGGAATCCTTCCCGGTCGAGAAGGACGCCGATGGTATCCCGGAGGTTATCGTCATCTTCGATTACGAGAATAGTCTGCACAGTCAGATAGCATCATAACTCTTTGTTTGGCGATTTGTAACAGCAGCCATACGGCTTTACCGGAACAAATGTCAAACTTATTCTGCGTTCCGCACTAATTTACAGCATTTTTACATCGCTGGAACAGGCCCGCATTGCTTTGGCTAAGGTTCGAACGGAAACTGAAATTGAAATCCGCGCCGCCCACAAACCGGCGGTGCGACTCAATCGAGAGGAACTACTTCAATGAAAACAACATCGCGCCAGTCGCGCTTTCTGGGTGCGGCCTTCTTCGCTTCGCTCGTACTATGGACAGGAGCCGGTCGACTAAGTGCCCAGACGGGAACTTACTCCGAGACTTTGCTAGTAACCGACGTCACAGGTCTAGGTCAGAAACAAGACCCAAACCTCTCAAACCCGTGGGGGTTAGCGGCCGTACCCGGGAATCCGTGGTGGGTCTCCGATAACAACTCGGGACTATCCACGCTCTATGATGGTCAAGGCAACATCGAATCGTTGGTCGTCACCATTCCACCCTCCGCGTCCGATCCGACGGCCCTAGGTTCGCCCACTGGAATTGTCGCAAATTCAACGACGGACTTCGGCGGTTCGTTCTTCATCTTCGATACCGAAGACGGTACCATCTCGGCCTGGTCCGGCGCGCCAAGCGCTTCGATCGTAGTCGACAAGGGAACGGCAGCAGTATATAAAGGCCTCGCAATGGGTCAGATGAACGGGGCAAATGTTCTCTACGCGGCTGATTTCCGCACGGGGACGATCGATGTGTACGACGCGAACTTCAACCCGGTTACGCTTGCATCGGGCGCCTTCACGGACCCGAAGATTCCGGCCGGCTGGGCGCCGCTGAATGTGCAAGTGATGAATGGAAATGTAGTTGTGATGTTCGCCAAGCAGGATTCCGCCAAACACGATGAGATCGACGGGCCGGGACTCGGTCAAGTGGATGAGTTTACGAGCACCGGCGATCTAGTCATGCGGTTTGAGCACGGCGCCTATCTCAACGCACCGTGGGGAGCGGCCATCGCGCCTTCCGACTTCGGTAAGTTCAGCGGCGCCATGCTGGTCGGCAATTTCGGATCGGGAGCAATTGTAGCCTATGACTTGACTACGGGCAAAGCTTTGGGCTTGGTCGATAACGTCAACGGCAAGCCGCTTGTTATTCCCGGCCTGTGGGCGCTGGATTTCGGGCTAGGCGGATCGACCGGGCCGGCGAATTGGCTCTATTTCACAGCCGGACCCAAGAACGAGACTCGCGGTTTGTTTGGTTACTTGGTAGCCAACTAAGCTGATGGTGACGGTGCGCTGCCTATGCTTTGGGTGGCGCACCGGCACTCCAAGTGTCATAATTGCCCGTATGCGGAACGATTGCGGGCGCATTTTGGCTCTGCTCCTACTTACGAGTGCGGCTTCAGCTTCGCTTGCGGCCCAGTGCACTGCGAATAGCGCGAGCGACGTGCTGACCGGACAATACAATTCCTACCGGTC
The DNA here is from genome assembly GCF_903970205.1 of Nevskia soli. GTDB lineage: Bacteria > Acidobacteriota > Terriglobia > Bryobacterales > Bryobacteraceae > Bog-113. Next base: position 4,205 of record NZ_CAJCHS010000210.1, read on the forward strand.
CGGAGCGAACCTACATGAAATCATTCTGAAGCCGTCCAACGTCACGGCGGGCCAGTTCGG
>NZ_CAJCHS010000211.1 GCF_903970205.1 Nevskia soli
TCGGAGAACACGAAGGTATCGATCGCAACGTGGCGATCGTTGACGAACGCTTCGGCTCGCAGGATGTTCATGCCGAATCCCGCCAAAGCGCCCGAGACATCGGAGATCAGGAAGGATCGATCGCGGGTCACCACGGTTAGACGATACTGATCGCCGCAACTATCTAGTCGCACCTTGCGGCCTTCCCTCTCCATGCGCTGATGCTCGTCGATCTCTTCCGCCGTATGAGTTAGGCGGTAGCGCACCGGCAGACCATGATCGGCGGTATGTTCCTGTAGGTCTAAAGTCAGTTTGCGCTCGGTTGCGGCATAGGTTTGCCAGAGTAGAGTCGCGCGCCATGGAGTAAGTGCGGTCGGGTTCACGGAACTGATATCGCAGTAAGTCAGGATGGTCAGCATTTTGAGCCGCTCAACGGTGCCTACGAGCGCTGCCAGAGCCGCGGTCGTCGTTGCGTCTTTCGGATCACGCGTGGTCATCAGGCGCGACATATCCAAGTGCCGCTCCACCAGAAACAAGACGGTCGAAGTCTCGGAGTCATTCATGCCGATGGACCGGCAAGCCTCGCGCGCATGTTCCGCCGAAACGCCGGCGTGATTTTCTGTTTCCGCGCTTTTTCCTGAATCGTGAAGCAGCAAGGCCACGAGCAGCAGCGGATAATCCGGAGTCTCGCGCGCCATCTCGCCAAAGTGGTTTGCGGCCGATTTGAGGTCGATTGCGGTCTGGACGGCAACCAGCGAGTGTTCATCCACCGTGTAGCGATGGTAGAAGTCGCGGATCACCAGCCACTCGATGCCCTTCAGCGCGGGGAACAGCCTGGAGAGATAGCCGGTTTCGTGCATGGCTCGAAGCGCGGCGCCGGCGTTAGGGGAGTCCAGAATCTCGCGGAGCTGGCGCCAGTTCATGCGAGCGTCAGTAAGAGCGGCCACGCGCACGCGGGTTTCTTCGGCGATCGGGGTTCCGTGGCGCGCGATGAAGGCGAATAGCCGTTCGGCCGCGCGCGCATCGGCCGCCTGGTGCCGGAAGAATACCTTGCCGTGAATGACCCGAAAGTCTTTGTCGGAGAGTTGCGAGGCGTTCTCGCGAACCGCGGCAAACACGGAGGATTTCCGGTACTCCGCGCGCTCCAGCGCTTGCAGGCAAGCTGCGAAAATCGGACCCGCCTCGCGGTAATAAGCGCGCATGAGCTCGGCCGCGCTCGCGAATCCGAAGCTAGCGGCGCAGGCGTCCTGCATCGCGAAGTTCAGAACATTCTGGTCGCGTCCGGCTGCCTGATGAAGAGCGATGCGGATACGGTAAATCCAGTCGGAAACCGGCGCGTCCGTGGCAACATCGTCGAGCACGTTCAGCCAGCGGATCACGTGCAGATCGCGGAGCCCGCCGGGCGCATCCTTGACGTGCGGCTCCAGATGGAAGATGGTGTTCCCATAAGTCCGGTGGCGCGCGCGCGCCAACCTGACCAACGCGGGTGCAAGCCGTTCCCGCGGTGGATTGCGCAGCCGATGGAACAACTCGCGATCGCCCGCCAGAAAGCGCCGGTCCAGCAGACTGACGCTGAGTTCCTCGTTCTGCGCGTCCACGGCCAGACACTCCGCCAGAGTATGAACCGACTGGCTGACCCGCAGGCCGGCATCCCAAAGGTCGCGCAGAAAGGGCGCAATCGCGTCGCGCAGGTTCTCGTCTTCGGACGGACCCCGCGCGGTCACTATCAGCAGGTCGACGTCGGAGTACGGAAACAACTCGCGCCGGCCGTATCCTCCAACCGCAGCCAACGCGACATTCTCGATCTCCGGCCATCCGGCCAGCACCAGCGCATCCACCTGCGCGGTGCGTTCGGCGAGGTTTATGGAAGCGCCGGCTAGCATCACAAAGCAGAATCGCCGCGGTCTCCGTTCCGGATGCGAATCGCCTCGCTCACGTCGGACACGAATATCTTGCCGTCGCCGATCTTGCCCGTGCGCGCAGCGGCCGTCAGCGTGTCGATGACCTCTTCGAGCCTTGCATCCGGAATCACCATCTCGAACCGCACCTTCGGGAGCAGATCGACCGTGTACTCCTGGCCCCGATAAACCTCGGTGTGGCCTTTTTGGCGTCCGTGGCCGCGCACTTCGATCACGGTCATGCCATCGATCCCGATGCCTTTGAGCGCTTCCTTCACTTCCTCCAGCTTAAACGGCTGGACCACTGCTTCGACCTTCTTCATCGCTACAAGCCTTTCAGCGATTCGGCGATTTCCTTCTCCGGAATGGCGCCTTCGCGAATCATGCGCCAGTAGGGCTCGGTAATGTCGACCGTGCTCGAACCGGCGCCGCTGCAGACCCCGCCGTCGAGCACCAGGTCGACGCGCCCGTCGAGTGTGGCGAAGACTTCGATTCCGCTGGTCAGCGTGGGTTGTCCGGAGATGTTCGCGCTGGTGGCGATCACCGGTTGGTTCATGCGCGTGACAATCTGTTGGGCGATCACCGCGGCGCTCTGGCGCACCGCCAGCCGGCCCGTGTTGCCGGTTACTTTCAGCGGGACTTTGGAAGATGCGGGCAGGATGATGGAGAGCGGGCCCGGCCAGAACTTGCGCGCCAACACGTAGAAACGCTTGGACAATTCACGCGCCAGATCCTCGACCATGAGCGTGTCCGCAACTAGCAGCGGTAGCGAGCGGACCGATTCGCGGCCTTTGGCCTGGAACACCTGAGTGACGGCTTGCAGGTTCATCGGATCGCCCATCAAGGTGTAGAGCGATTCCGTGGGGACGGCGATAACTTGTCCCCGCTGGATGGCGTCCACCGCGCGATCAATCGCCGACTCTGCCGGATTCTTCGGGTCAATCTCGATTAGATCGGTGGCCACACCCGGCAAGCGTAACACGTCCGCAAGGTTGCGGAGATCGCGTCGTGGGCTGTCTGAAATGCGGGGCGATATTAACGGCCGGCGAAGGACGCTTCCGTCCGTTCGGTGTCACCGCTAGGCGTTCGTGGTTCGAAGGTGTATCCGAATCCGCGCACAGAATGGATAATGCGCGGGTTCGTCGGATCCGCTTCGATTTTCTGTCGTAATCGCAGCACGTAGACATCGACCGTTCGATCCGTGATCGCGCGGTCTTGTCCCCACACCGAGTTCAGCAGCTGTTCCCGGCTGAACACGACGCCCGTGCGCGTCATCAGAAATTCGAGCAGTCGGAATTCAGTGGCCGTGAGTGAAAGCAGACTGCCGTTCAGCCGCGCCTGGCAACTGGAGCGATCCAGTTCGATCCCGGCGGATTTGAGCACGCGCGCGGGCGCATGCTGCGAACGGAACTGCAGTTTGATGCGCGCGATCAGCTCCCGAACGAAGAAGGGCTTAACGATGTAGTCGTTCGCGCCCAGTTCTAATCCGACGATCCGGTCCGTCTCCGATGCGCGGGCGGTCAGGAAGATGACGGGGACAGTGGCCAACTCCGAATCGTTGCGAATGCCTTTGCAGATATCGAGCCCGTCCGAATCGGGAAGCATGATATCGAGAAGGATCAGGTCCGGGCGGACTCGGCGGCAAAGGTCCAGCGCGCCGCGGCCCGTTTGCGAGCCGACCAGGCTAAAGCCTTCCTTTTCCAGGTTGTATTTCAGCAGCGCGTAAAGATCCGCGTCGTCCTCGATCAGAACAATCTTCTTCATACGTAGGGACTCGTCTCAGGGTAGCGGCGGGCGTGTTACGAACGGGTTAAGACGCCGTAAACTCTGGATGAAGTTCGGATTGCGATTGCGGTTCGAATTCGTCCACGGGAAGGGTGAAAAAGAAGGTGGCGCCTTTGTTGATTTCACTATTCACCCAGACCTCGCCGCCGTGCGTGCGGACCAGGTGCTTCACAATGGCGAGCCCGAGGCCGGTGCCGCCCAGTTCGCGCGAGCGCGCTTTATCCACGCGGTAGAAACGCTCGAATAAACGCGATTGATCTTCGACCGGAATTCCAATCCCCGTATCCTGTACGAACAGTTCGAGCATGCGCGCAGCGGCATTACCGGTCGTGTAGGGCTTCACTCCAATGGTGATTGTCCCCAACTCCGGCGTGTACTTGACGGCGTTATCCACCAGGTTACTCAGGATCTGATAGATGGCTTCGGAATCGCAGTAGACTTCCGCGCCGGCGGTCGCAAGTTCCTGCCGCAGCTCGATGCGCTTCTTGGCGGCGATCGGACGGATAGTGTCGATCACGTCGGCCAGCAGTTCATTCACGCGGTAGTGCCCGAACCGGAACTGCTGCGTCTTCATCTCGATGCGCGAAAGAGCCAGCAGATCGGCGGTGAGCCGTGCCAGACGTTCCGCGTTGTGCCGGATGATGTTCAGGAATCGGATGTTGTTTTTCTCGTCGTGAATCGCGCCGTCAAGAAGCGTTTCGGTGTAGCCCTGAATGGAAGCGAGCGGCGTGCGCAGCTCGTGCGAGACGTTGATGACGAAGTCTTTGCGGATGCGTTCCAGTTTTTCGAGCTCGGTGTGCTCGGTTTGCAGCTGCTGCACGGTGCGCTCCAGTTTCGCGCTGGTGTCATTCAGTTTGCGGCCGAGGATAGCCAGCTCACCGGAACGCAAATCGCGCAGGCGCGCGTGGAAATTTCCGTTCGCCAGCTCTCCCGCATAAGCGATGATGCTGCCCAGACGGTCCGCGGTGTTGTGCGCGAGATAGAGCGCAATCAGCACGACAGGGATGAATGCCAGGGCCGCGCTTTCCAGAGTGCGGCGGCGGATTGCCGCTTGTTCTTCGCGTACTTCCGCCAGCGGCACTGATAATCGCAGAACACCCTGCGGCACAGGCTCGGCGAAGTAGATGTATTCGGTACCGAAACTGTTGCTGCGGCGGATGCTGGCCCCTTTGCGGCCTGCCAACGCCTCAATCACTTCCGGCCGGCCGGCATGATTTTCCATATGGCTGGCGTCGGTAGCCGTGTCGGCGATCACCGACCCGTCCCGCGCGATCAAAGTAATCCGGACGCCCGCGGCGCGAGCCATCGCGGGCAGGCTTTCCGGATTGGAAGCTGCTCCGCTGGCTTCCAGCATGCTCGCTTTTTCGTCCAGTTCGCGCCACCGGCTCGCCATGTATTTGCTATCGATCACGCGCGAGGTGAGCAGGCCGATCATGACCAGCGCAACGGTGATGAGAGCCGCCAACCCGGCTATGAATTTGATGAAGATGCGCGTTTTCATGGCTGGCTTTCGAAGCGATACCCGAAGCCGCGGACGGTAACCAGATACTTCGGATCTTCGGGCTGATCTTCGATTTGTTCGCGGAGGCGCCGTACGTGGACATCGACGGTTCGCGGCGTTACGTAATGCTGCTCGCCCCACACTTCGGAAAGCAGCTGTTCGCGGCTGAACGCGCGCCCGGGGTTGACCAGGAAGAACTCGAGGAGCTTGAATTCGGTCGACGTCAACTGCAGCTCGTGGTCATTCAGGAATACGCGATGCGCGTCGCGGTCCAGGCGGACCGGGCCGATCCGGATCATGCCATTTTCCTGATCGGGTTCGCCGCGCCGCAGATGCGCCTTTACGCGGGCAATCAGCTCGCGCGGGCTGAAGGGTTTCGTTATGTAGTCGTCGCCGCCGATTTCCAGACCGAGTACGCGGTCGACTTCGTCCGAGCGCGCCGTCAGGAAGAGAATCGGCACCCGCGCGATGCTCTGGCTTTTCCGGATCTGCTTGCAAAGATCGAAGCCGTCGCCGTCCGGCAACATGACATCGAGGACGATCAGATCGGGGCGCCATTCCTCGAGCTGCTCCAGCGTGCCTTTGGAGCCCACGAGAGTGCGCGTGGAAAAGCCGCTATTGCTCAGGTTGTATTCCAAAAGAGCTGCCAATTCGGCTTCGTCTTCGACCACGGCGACGCGTTTTGGCATATGGGATTCCAGTGTATCGTCACTCGCCGGTTGGCGGTTCGTCGATTTCAACGATCACGCCTTCGGGGGAACGAAGAGCCTGGCGCGTGCGGTCGCTTAAACGGATGAGCACATAGAGCGCGATGAAGAGAAGCACGGCGCCGAAGATGAAATGCCACGCGTGGGCTTTCAGGAATGTGGGCGACTGTTCGCCGACGGCAAGCCCAAGGGCCACCAGCGCTGTAAAACGGATCACGCGGGCGAGAAGGATCACGGCCACAAACGAGGTCCGCTTGGTTCCGGTGATTCCCGCCGAGATTACGAATAGCTTGAGCGGCATGGGAATCGGCATCAGGGCGGGGATGAACACGGTCACCAACCCGTAACGCAAAAACCAATTGCGGAATTTCTGTGAGCGATTCGGACTGGCGGCATGTTCCATGAAGCGTTTTCCGCCGCTCCGGGCAGCGCTGAACAAGGCCAGATTGCCGATGGTGGAACCGATGATCGCCACGACGGCCGAGAACCATGCGACCTGCGGCGTCTTGATGGCGATGAAGATCAGCAGCAGGTCCATTCCGGCGGGGATGGGGATGCCGGCGGAGTCGAGAAAGGCGAGCAGCAGAACACCGAGAGGGCCGAGAGCCAGCAGCGCCTGCGAGAGATGTTTTAACAATGGCTATTCAACAATGACTACTCAATGATACGGAGTTGTTGGATGCGCCCGGTCAAAGAACATCGACGAAAGTTTTGCGGAGTTTGTAGAACCAGGCGTGTCCGAGCACGGCTAGGACGATGCTTACGGCTGTGAAGGCGCCCAGAGATCGCCAGTCGGGCGCGCGCGATTCCAGGAAGATCGCGCGATATCCGCGCACCAGGATGTAGATCGGATTTTTCGTTAGTAAAGCACGCGCGGCGCCGGGCGCCTGCGTTTCGGGGTAACAGATCGGCGTGATGAAAAACCACACCGTCAGAACGAATCCGATGATCTGCGTAAGGTCGCGCAGGAACGCTCCTAGCGCGGACAGGAACCAGCAAAGGCCCGCGGTGAAGATCATCTGCGGGATGACGAGCAGCGGCAGATAAATCAGCGTCCAGGGCAGGCGATGCCGGATCACCAGGCATGCGAGGGTAAAGAGCGCGAGCCCGAACGCCTCGCCCACTAATCCGGAGAAAACAAGGTTGACGGGCAGCGTCTCGATCGGGAAAACGAGTTTTTTGATCAGGCTTCGGTACTCGATCAGGACGCCGGGCGCGCGCCCCACGGCTTCGCTGAACGCGATCCACGGAAGCATTCCGGCAAGAAAGTACAGCGCGAAACTTGCCGGGCTGGGGTCGTTTGCGAATCTCGCTTTCAAGACGATGCCGAACACGTAGAAGTACGTGATCATCAATAGCAGCGGATTCAGGATGGTCCAAAGCGCGCCTCCGAACGAGCCCCGGGAGCGGCTGAGAATCTCGCGCCTCACGAGCGTCGCGCTCAGCGAACGATTTCGCCACACCGTGCGGAACGGCTGAATCAAGGCATAGGGAACCGCGTTCAATCTGCGGCGGCGGCGAACGCGGTTGAGGTCTGTGACTTCGATCCGGTCCACATGGAGCGCGCCGCCGTTGACGCGCACATCGGCGAGCACGAACGGAAGACCGTTCGCGTAGGCCCACCCGTGGTTCTCGTGCATCAGCGACGCGTAGAGCTGGTATTTGCCATCGTCTTTCGGAAGCGTGAGCGGGAGCAGGAACCGGCTGCCTCCGGCGGGAGCGCGCTCGCCTTCCACCAGCAACACACCGGTCACCGGTTCGAATATCTGGTAACTGACGGAGTAGCCATCCCGCACGGCATCGCCCTCAAGATCGAAGCGCAGTTCCGGCCGTTCGCCGTCGGTCGTTATGATCGCGTTTTTGTATCCGGCCCTCAAAAGTACAGCCATGAAGGATAGCGCTCGGTCACCGGTCCCGTCTTCCGGCCGACGGCGTAGATTCCATCGCCGCGCCACTGCGTTTGCAGCGACAGCCGCTCGAGAACCGCCTGGACCCAGGCGAATTCGGGATGCGGTTCGTCGCGGAAAGCTCCGGTTTCCAGACGTTCCAACGCGAAGCCGCCGCCTAGCAGCAATTGATGCACTTCCGTCGGCGTGTATTCGCGATTATGCCGCGCCTCGGTTTCACCGGTCGGATTGGGCTTGATGTACGCGGTGAAAAAACCGGGATTGTAACTCTCCAAAATGGCGGCGACCGCGCGGTACGAAACAATGTTGGGCGTCGTAATCACGACGTTTCCGCCGGGTTTCAGAATGCGATTGATCTCGCTGATCAAGTGCATCGGGTCGCTGAACAGATGCTCCAGGAGTTCGCAGCACAGCACCGTATCGAACGATTCGTCCTTGTACGGATAGCGGTCCCGCTCGGCATCGAAATGATCGATCAGGCATTCGAACGTCTCGCCCAGATTCGACTCCACGAACTTGCGGTCGGTGCGCCCCAACTTGCCGTAGTAACAGCCGCGCACATGGCCATAGCCGAGTTTATATTTCAACGCCGGCGTGATCTGCATATATGCGCCCATCTCGAGAACCGACTTCGATGGGTCGCCCGGCGGCGTGATTCGCAGGGTGTGGCGGAAGCGGTCGGAATGGGTCTGGAGATATTCGGTGGACGGCTCGTCGGCCACCCAACTCTTGATCCAATCCGGCGCGACATCCACCTCCGACACCGTTCCGTCAGCCGACTCTTGAACCGGTCTCGAAGGAAGGGGGCGCCCAGTGAGACCGTGGACGACGAAGGCCATGAAATCCGCGTACTTTTGGGCGACCGCGCGCCAACTGCACTCGTGCTCCACCCAGGCGCGCGCACGATCTCCGATCTGCCGGGCTACGTCGGGACGCGACGTGAGCAGGTTCAGGAACTCGAAGATCAGATCCTCTTCGGCGGCATCCACCGGAACCTTCAGGCAGATATCGTCCGGCAATTCCGCAAACGCGCCGACATCGGAAACCAGGGCTGGGCGGCCGGTGCTGAAGGCGCGCAAGAGGCTGCCCGATGTTTCCCCGACCGTGGGGTAGCGCAGATTGACGATGATGTCGCAAGCGGCAATATAGGACGCGAAATCGGCTTCCGCCGTGTATCCGAGCACGCGCACATGCGCTTCCAGCCCGAGCCCTTCGATGATTGGCGCAATCGGAAGATCCGGATGCGCTTCACCGCCCAAAATCACGCGCACGCGCGGGTCTAACTTGACCAGACGGCGCACCGCGCGCAGCGTTTGCGCGATGCGCTTATACGGCTTCAGATACCCGAACGCGCCGATCAGCGTGGCGTCCGCTTCCACGCCGAGGCGCTCGCGAACCAGATTACGGCCGCGTTCGTAAGCCAGCTGATCGACCGGACCATCCACCCATGCGCCGTGCGGAATCACCGCTTGTGGACCGCTGAAACCGGCCGCTCGTGCGGCGGATAACACGTAGTTGCTGTGAGCGATCACCCCTTTGGACGCGCCGGCCATGCGTCGCAGCATGGGCACGCCGTCGTAATCGGGTCCGGCTTCGAGCGCCCGCACGCGCCCGGCAAATGCGCGCGCAGCTTCGCCGCCGTCGAAACCGCATTCGTTCACGTACGCGTCCCAATCACCGCGCCGGATTGTCAGGTCGGCGACCAGGTGATGCAGGTTCGCTTCGTGCAGCACGACAATTCCAGGGCGCCGCAGCGCCGCTTCATAAACGAAATCGTGGTCGGCGTTGTTGCCGAGATGATAGAGCGCGATGTCGAACTGCGCCGGATCATACGTGTCCGGCATGGAACCGAAAATCGTCAGATCCACTAAATGCCGAAGATGTGCAACCAGCGCGGCGGAGTAATCGGCGATGCCGCTTCGCGCCGGCGGCATCGGCGAGAAGAAGGCAACGCGCAGGTGGGAACTCAGTGCGTCAGCTCCACCGAGAACGTGCCCAGCGCGACCGGGAATCGGATCAGAACGGGCGTACGCACGGCGTCGCGAGCGAAGTAAATGTCGGCATTGATGTTAGACGCGGGCCCGACGATCGAGCAGCCCACGCGGTCCGCATCGTACGAGCGATCCCCGGCTTTCACCGGCCCGGACCCGAGATACGTCATCTTCACCTGATACAGCGCGCCAAACAGAACCGACTGCGGATCGGGAACGCGCCCGTTCACCAGCTCATGTCGCGCGAAGAACAGAAACGTGAGCGCATCGCGAACGCAATCCGGAACGGTGAATTTACTTTCACCCGAGCCGCTGGACGGGGTTCGCGTGACGGTCAGCGACTTGGCGTCAACGGTCTCCGTCTCACTGAATTTCCGCGCCCCGTGCACGAGATCCCGCGAAAGATCCTCCGTGCAGAAGGCGGCTGTCGCGTCCGAGCGGAACGCGTCGGCGAGGCCGTAACCCGGCACGTTCGCCTCGTAATCGAGATGGAAATTCCACGCGGGTGCGGCTGCCGAACCGGCATTCTGCGCCTTCCAGTGAACGTCCCCCAGGCTCAGACCGCTCTGCCAGTTGATGCTGTAATCCAGCGACTCATTGGGGAACACGGGCCCGGCCGCGAAAAGCGCTGCGCCGTGAAGAGGAAGGAACGCGAGAAGGAGCGCCGCAGGATGTTTCATCGAAGTGTCTTTACCGATTTCGCTGAAAGCGGCTTAGCCGAAGCCGCTTTGGGAGCGACGCGAGACGGTCTCCGCGTGCGTCCCGCGACTTCCCGATAGACCGCGAGCGTCTTCTGAGCCGTTCGCTGCCAGGTGAAGTTGGCCGCCCGCTGCAATCCGAGCCGCTCCATGCGCTGGCGCAGTTGCGGGTCAATCAGGATATCCCGCAGCGCCCGCACCATTTCATCCGGCTTCGCGGGATCGAAGAACAATCCGGCGCCGTCAGCCACTTCGGGCATCGCGGATGTGTTCGCGCAGGCCACCGCGCGGCCGCAAGCCATCGCCTCCAGAATCGGAATGCCAAAGCCTTCATAGAAGGACGGAAAGCAGAAACAATCGCAGGCGTTATAGAGCTGCAGAAGATCGTCGTCGGTAACGAAGCCCAGAAATCGAATGCGACCCTGCACGCCCGAGTGGGCGGCGGCTTCATGCACGCGCGGTCCGAACCAGGTATCCTGGCCGGCCAGCACCAGCTCGTGCGGAAGCGCGGGGTTCTCTTTGACCAGGCGCGCAAACGCTTCGATCAGGCCGATGTGATTTTTGCGCGGCTGCAGGTCGCCCACCGATAACACAAACGGGCCGGTAACGCGAAAACGCTCCAGCACGCGGCGCATCGCGCTCTCGCGCGTCAACGGACGGAAGAAAGGATTGGCCGCATCGGGAACCACCACCACGCGATCGGGATCCAGACCGTAGGCGCGCACGATCGAGTCTCTTGAAAATTCACTGCCCGTCAAAATGCGCGCCGCGGACCGTGCGGTACGCGCCACGGTGAATTTGAGCTGACGGCGACGCGCGGCCGTGAAGTACTCCGGCCGCTCCAGAAAACTCACGTCGTGGATGCTGGCGATCAACGGTACCGGGCAGAACAGCGGCCCAGTGTACTGCACATGTAACAGATCCGGACGGTCTACCCGTAGGCGGCGGGAGAGACCATAGCCGAGCCGCGCGAACGGATTCCCGGAGACGCGGCGGGACGCGAAACGTTCCGGAATCGACTGTTCCGCTCCCAGAGCCGAATAGTACGCGAAGAATTCAGACTCGCGATCCACCTTGGCGAACGCGTTAAGAAGGCTTCGAACATAAACTTCGTTGCCTGTAAGATGCCGTCCGATTGCGTGAGCATCCACCGCGTAACGCGCTCCGGCCATAGCTATATCGTCTCACTTTGCGTGGTGAAGATCGTCTTAAAAGAGGTCATGCAGTGTATTCCAGGAGGCATTCCATGTAAAGAATCGTTCATACCGCTCGCGGCCGCAACGTGCAATGTTTTGTCGGAGTTCGGCGTCATCCAAAAGCCGTGCAACGGCTTCGACGAACGCCGGGGCATTGTCCGCAAGTAAAATAGAGCGGCCGGTGACGGCGCCGAGGCCTTCCGCTCCGATGGATGTGGATACGACGGCCCTCCTTGCGGCCCACGCTTCGATGATCTTAAGCCGTGTTCCGCTGCCGGAGAGCAACGGTGCCATACAGACGCGCGCGCGCGCCAGATAAGGCTCCACGTCTTCAACCGGTCCCGAGTACCGGGTGCCGGGGACTTCCCGTAGCTCTTCAGGAATGGCGTTCGGATTCTTTCCAATGATCTCAAACACCAGCTGCGGATACCTGGCGCGCAGCGGCGGCCAGATTTCCTTCAGCGTCCACGCCAAGGCTGTGCGATTCGGCTCGTACTCCAGATTACCGGAGAAGGCGATAACGAATTCGCCTTCGCCGGGCAGGCTGTGGCGAGCCGGCAGCGAATTCGGGTAGACGACAACGCGAGTTCCCGGGCTGATCCGGTGGACCCGGCCGGCGTCTTCGGCGGACGTGGTCAGTATGAGATCGCTTAGGGGAAGCAGCTTCTTCTCTATCGTGAGCGCCGCGCGTGCGAAGCGAGAATGTACCTGACCGCGCAGCAATCCGCCGGCGGCGGCACAGCTTCGGTGCCACTCGGATTCGATATTGTGCAGATCGAGAACGGTGAGTCGCGCGCTGCGTTTCACCAGCGGCAGATAGGACGCCGACCAGAAATGTTCGAGCACCGCGACATCGAACTGCCGGCCGTCAATCGCCCGCTCGATCGCCGCTTCATAGCCGCTGAAACGGTCCGGCAGCGGCGGCCGCATCCGAACGATTCGGACGGCATTGCGTAATGACCTGGACAGCAGATCGTTGCGGTGCGGCACGAGCGGGATCGGCGAGTAGCGGCTGATGAGCCCGGCGGGAAGCATGCCTTCGGTATGTTGCCCGGGGTGCTGGAAGACGATCAGCTGCACCTCGTAATGCGCGCCCAGATAGTGCAGCAGGGACGCGGTTCGCAGCGCGCCGCCGCCGTCCAGCGGGTACGGGGCTTCGGGCGAGATCATCAGGGCGCGCGGCCTAGCGGAAGCGGGCAATCGCCTCCGTGTAGACGGCGCGAGTGGCGCGGGCGGTGTTTTCCCAGGAGAACCGGCTGGCGCGTCTGAGACCTTTGGCCCGCAGATCGGCGGCGCAATCCGGACGTTCGAGCAACGCTTGCATCGCGGCCGCGATTTCCCGAACGGTATCGCCATAGAGCGCGGCATCGGCAGCTGCTTCCATGAGCGCCGGATCGCGCGTGACGATCACCGGACATCCGCATTGCATCGCCTCCAGGACGGGGAGGCCGAAGCCTTCGTAGAGCGACGGATAGACGAGTGCTACTGCGCCGCGGTAAAGAGACGCGAGTTCCGCATCGCTCGCTTCGCCCGCGAGTTCAAGACCGGGTTCCGGCGAAATGTGCGGACCGTCAGACCTTCTTCGTCCGACAAGAATCAAGTGGACTTGGTGCGTCTTTCGCACTTCCCGCCACGCGTCGATGAGCGTCGCGAGGTTCTTGCGCGGCTCGATGGTGCCGGTGAAGATGAAGTACGGATCCTGCCGGATCGGTTCGGGGCCGGGCTGGAAGATGGAGGCCGCGGCATGTGGAATCGCAATCACCATTTCCGGCTTGAGGTTGAAATGCGCGATGGCTTCGCGGCGTACGGCTTCGGATGGGGTGATCACTGTAGACGCGCGCCGCAGTTTCAAGAGCAGAGGAACTCTTCGTCGCACCCTACCGGCGCCATCGTGCCACGAGGGGTCGCGCCACGGCGACATGTCGTGCAGCGTCATGACTGCCGGCAATGAGCCGCGATAGGGCACCTCGAAGTTGGTCCCGTGGAAGACTTCGGCGCGCGCTTCGCGACACGCGCGAAGCACGCCGGCCAGCCACCAGCGCCGCTCGATCGCATTGGCCGGTTGCGGTCCGGCGGTGAGGTTCGGCGGAGCGCCCGCTGGCATCGCAAACGGCCGATCGCTGAGCAGCGCGTACGTATCTTCAGGAAAGGTCCGGGCCAGCGCCATGCTCAACTCTTCGGTGTAGCGTTTCAGGCCGCCGCTCGAGAGGGTCAGCGGTCCGGCGTCCAGCGCGACGCGCATTCGCCCGCGCTAGTCCGTGTGCCCGACGGCGTAAACGATTCCCGCGCCGGAATTGCTTTCCCGTGTCTGCGCCACCAGGTTCGCCGCGCGCAGCAGCGAGGAGAACGTTCCCGCATCGGTCCACCAGCCGTCCAGGAAGGAAAACTCCATCGAGCCTTCGCGGATATACGCATTGTTGACATCGGTGATCTCAAGTTCCCCGCGGTTGGACGGCACCAGCTTGCGGACCTTATCGAATACGGTCTCGTCGAACATGTAGATGCCGGTCACCGCGTAGTTCGAACGCGGATGCTTCGGTTTCTCCTCGATGCCGACGATGCGCCCGTTCGCGACTTCCGCGACACCGAATCGTTCGGCATCGTCGACTTCCTTCAGCAGAATCCGGGCGCCTTTCGGCTGCTTTCGAAACGCTTCGGCCGCGCAGCGGATACTCTTCTCGATGATGTTGTCGCCGAGCACCACGCAGATTTTCTGACCGTCGGCAAAATGTTCGGCGAGCGCGAGGGCATCGGCGATGCCGCCTTCGCCTTCCTGATAGGTGTAGTCGATATGCTTCAGCCCGAACGATTTGCCATTGGCCAGAAGGCGCAGGAAATCGCCCGAATTCTTGCCGCCCGTGACCACCATAATGTCGACGATGCCCGCATCCACGAGGGTCTGGATGGGGTAATAAATCATGGGCTTGTCGTAGATCGGAAGGAGGTGCTTGTTGGTGATTTTGGTGAGAGGGAAGAGACGGCTGCCCGTGCCTCCGGCCAGAACGATACCCTTCATAAATAGGTCAAAATAGCCAACTTGCTAGGATATCGCACCGGTTTCTAGGAGGTTTCCGAGTGGATGTGCTACAAGCGGTATGTGGGAGACCAAATTACAGAGCAGACGGACTTTCGAAGTCTGTACCGCCAGGCCTTTGAACAGTTTGGCGTTTCTGCGCTCTGGAGCCGAAAACCGTTGCCTGATCCGACCCCCGCCGAGGCACTGGCGATTACGTGGACGCTGCGCGTGGAGGGCGATTTGAGAGCGAGACGCCTGGCGGAACAGATCGAGCAGGCGTGCCGTGCCCTTATCTAAGATTCAGACGGACATTCTGAGACTTCTGGCAGCGCATCGCGACCCGGAAAGCTATGTCGGTGGGAGCACGCCGTTAAACCGCGAGTTGCCTCGTTACTCCACCGACATTGACGTGTTCCATGATCGCGAGGAACGAGTGGCTGACGCGGCCGAACAGGATAGCGCTGTTCTGCGGGAAAACGGTTATACGCTCGAGTGGCTGCGCCGCGAGCCGGGTCTTCGCACGGTCAGAGCGCGGCGCGATGCTGAATCGACCCGGCTCGAATGGGTCGCGGACGCCGACTATCGCTTCTTTCCCGCGATCCGGGATGATCTGTTCGGATATATCTTGCACCCGCTGGATATCGCTACGAACAAAGTAGCTGCCGCTTACGGACGCAGGGAACCGCGCGACGCTGTGGACTTAGTGAGCATCCACGAAACCATCTTGCCGCTCGGTGCGGTCATTTGGGCGGCAGCGGGAAAAGCATTGGGGTTTACGCCGGAAGGAATTATTGCGGAGATTCGGCGTACGGCCCGCTACACGCTTGATGATTTCCAGGACATCCAGAGCGATCCGCCGCTCGACCCTACCGCGACGATGATCCGCCTCCGTGAGATTCTCGTCGAAGCCGAAGCGTTTGTGGTGCGCATGCCAACCGACAAGGTAGGCCTACTCTTCCTTCAGGACGGCGTGATCGTGCAGCCCGATCCGGACCGGTTAGATGCCTATCAAACGCATGGCGGAGTAAGGCGCGGGCACTGGCCGACCAGTATCGACATTACGGCGGCCATGCTCGAACGCTATAACAAGAGAAACTAATCTTGCTATGGAGCCGAAGAGCTGGAACGACTACCCGTCAGAGCAAATGA
>NZ_CAJCHS010000212.1 GCF_903970205.1 Nevskia soli
TCAAAGACCTCCCCGTGGAACCGATTGCCTCCGGATTTAAAAACCAGGTTGATCGTGCCGCCATTTCCCCGCCCGTAGCGGGCATCGGCATCCGTCGTTTCTTCCGAAAATTCCTGGATCGCATCGATGGGCGGGAAAATGACTACGGCCAGACCATTGTGGTTCTCGTTGTCTCCAATGCCATCGAGAAGCAGCCGGTTTTCCTGATAACGCAGTCCGTTGAAGGCGTACGAAGTCGGGCCGCGCTGCTGCGTATAGGGAATACTGACAATCTGGGTCTGCGCCGGCACCGCACCCGCGCCTAATCCCACCAACTCGGCAAAGTTACGCCCGTTCAGCGGAAGATCCTTAACCGCTTCTTCGGTGCGAAGGTTGGATACGGTCGAGGATTCCGTCTCCAGGAGACTATTTGTGGCCTCGACGGTAACGGTCGTGCTGGCATTGCCCACCTGCAAGGCTGCATCCGCGGCGACACGCTGGCCTACTTCCAACCTGACCTTCTCCTGAACCTTGCCAAAACCCGGAGCTTCGAAATTCACAGAGTAATCACCGGGCTTCAATGGCGGCGAAACGTAAAGCCCGTCCGAGTCTGTGTCCAGATTCGTTGTGACCCCGGTGGCGACATTCTGAATGGTGATTTGGGCGCGTGCGATTACCGCTCCGGATGGGTCCCGGACGACTCCGGTGATGGTGCCTGTTTCAACAATCTGTGCATTTATGCTGCGGAATCCAATGACAGCAAGGAAAAGCAGGAGAGAGACGCGGCGTAGTCGATTCATGAAAGATTCCCCTTTATATCGGCTTATATTGGCCAAAGCTTCAGACTGAGGCTGCAAACGCACTTCGCCCTGAGATTTGCAAGGGTCACAGCGACTAAGCGGACCCAGCAGACCGCTCGATGCAGGGCGGCGGGCAGCTCTTTTTGATTTGTCTTGTAACTTTATCGGGATATGGATGTTTTGTCAATAGCCTTTCGCCGAATTGTCGGCGAAGGTTTGGGTCTCGAACCGTTCGGTGAGACTGATGGGCTGAGTGCCCGATGCGTCCTGAAACACCAGTGAGGTTGTCAGATCGGAGCCGGTCGCATTCGGCAAGGCGGACATCGCAATCGAACGCGGGACCCGTGCCGCGCGTCGGCGCAACTTGAATCCAAGGGGTCGTGCTCTGCAGCGTCCACGAGTCATCCGCGTCGGAGCGGACATCGCAGGACTCTATCACGAAATGTGATAAAAGGCTCGAATCGACTTTTGCAGCCGCCCTAGTATGCTAAAAACTCCCTGCGGTGAACACCGACGATCCGGACGACCCGTTAGCGCGCGTGCTCTCGCGTTTGGATGACATCGAAGCGCGACTGCGCGCGCTCGAAGCGGGCCGGACTTTGCGAACGGTTGCCTCTGCACCCGCAGCCGCACCGGTTCCGCCACCTCCGCCGCCACCCTCGCCGGTTCCCGAACCTGAACCCACACCGCCCGCACGCCCCGAATTCGAAACGCGCGTCGGACTCACCTGGCTCAACCGCATCGGCGTCCTGACCGTAGTTCTCGGCGTTGCGTTCTTCTTCAAATACGCGATCGACAACGGACTCATCGGCGAAACCGGGCGCGTAGTTCTGGGAGTCGCCGTCGGGTTGGCGGCGCTCGCCTGGGCCGAGTTCATGTCGCGCCGCGGGCACCGGGTTTACGCCCAAGGGATCACGGGCGCGGGCATCTCGATCCTGTATCTATCGCTCTACTCCTCGTTCGGCTTCTATCACCTGTTGCCGCAGTTGGTCGTGTTTGGGCTGATGTTTCTGACCACCGTCGCGGCCGTCGCCCTTGCGCTCTACTACAACGCGATCGCCATCGCGGCCCTTGGGCTGATCGGCGGGTATCTAACGCCGCTCGTGCTGAGCATGAATGAGGACCGTCCGTGGATGCTCTTTTCCTACATCTTCATCCTGGGCGCGGGCGGAATGGAGCTGGTGGGGCGAAGGAAGTGGAGGCTCCTGGAGCCCTTGCTGCTCGCGGGAACTTCTCTCGTCTACTTCCTGTGGTTCGTCGATCACTTTCGACCGGGCAAAGAGTGGGTCGCAACGGTTTCAGCGCTAGCTCTGTACGCGCTGTTCTGGCAGTCCGGCGGGCGGCGCATTCTGATCGGCGCGCAAGCGCTGGGCACGCTGGCGATTCTTGCCGCGTGGCGCGGGCAGATCGGGAGCCTGTGGTTTAATCTGCTACTCGGAACGGCGGGGCTGGCCGCCGCGCACAGACGGAAGTCCTTCGATATTGCCACGGCAGCGTTCTTCGCGTTCTGGTTCACTGCCGCCGCGTGGCACCTTCGCGATAGCCGGATTCTATCGGCCGCCGGCCTCGCCGTGATCACGATCGCGATGTTCCTATTCCTTGCGTTTGCGATCCGGCAGTTATCTCGATATCAAGAGAATTCGCATGCGTCGCCCTCGCTTCTCGCAATTCTCGGCGTCGATGGGCTCGCATATTTTGGCATCTGCTATTTCATATTGGAAGCCGGATACCGCGCCTATCTGGGTCCAGGCGCGGCGGCGATGGCAGCCATCCACTTCGGCGTTGCTTGGTTTCTTTGGAAGCGTCCGGCGGCATCCGGTCGAGATAACACCCCGATCTTGCTGAGCGCCGGAGTCGCAACGGCATTCGTGACGCTAGCGATTCCCATTCAGTTTTCGCAATATCGCATCACCATGGGATGGGCGCTCGAGGGCGCGCTGTTCACGTGGATTGCATCCCGAACCGGCAACCGGCGCTTCGGAGCCGCGGCTATCGCGATTTTCGCGCTTGCGTTTGCCCGCGTGGCGCTGGTTGATGCCGCGTCGGCTCAGGGCAGGGCGCGTCTGCTCACCTTTGTTGTCACGGGCGTCGGTTACTGGCTCGGATCGCGGTGGATGGAACAGGACATCCGCGCTTTGCTGCTGTATCTCTCCGGCCATTTCGTTGCGCTTTGGGGGTTGCTGCTGACGGCGCTCGACTGGGCTGGACAACAGGCGAATGCTGCCAGCGTTGCGGTGGTGTCCGTCTCCGTTCTGCTGGCGGCGTACGGAGTGGTGATGGTCGTTCTCGGGGTGACGCTGGGCTCCCTGGTGAACCGCTATATCGGTCTTGCGCTGCTCGCGGCCGTGATCCTGAAACTCTACTTCTTCGATGTCTGGCAGTTACAGCAAACCTTCCGCGTCGTCGCGTTTGTGGCGCTAGGGCTCCTGCTGCTTACCGCGTCTTTCCTGTACTCGCGGTTTCGTCCGGTCATCGGGAAGCTATGGGACCGAAACTCGACCTAACCCTGGTTGCTATCCTTTCCGGCAGATGTTTCTACGCATCCTCTCCCACCCGGTCTTCGTCAACCTGAACTTTCACATGCCGCTGCTGATCGATCTGTCGCATCCTTTGGTGATGCTGACCGGCGAGAATGGCTCAGGCAAGAGCACCCTGCTGCAATCGATTTACTACGCGCTGAAAAACGAGAAACCGGATGGCTTTGTCTATCGCTGGCAGGCGGCCGATGACGTCAGCCGCAAGTCAGTCTTCCTCTTCGACGCCGAGCAGCATAACCCGCGCATGCAGCTCGATAAGTTCGCCGGCGGCTCCGCGATGCGGGAGTTTCTCCAATCGGCAAGTCACGGGCAGGTGATGTTGTCTCTATTCCGCGAGACGTTTCCGAAGCTTCCGGATCACACCGTCTTGCTGCTCGATGAGCCCGAGATGGCGCTGTCCGTCTCCAACCAGCGCCGCATTCTGAAGATGCTGCAGGAACTCGTGGCGGCGAAGCAGTTCCGGATCATCTGCGCGACGCACTCGCCGGTCTTAATGGATTCGCCCGCGACCTACACCATCAATCTCGACGAATACATCAACCGCAACGTGATCGACCCGACTCTCGGAGTCGAAGGCGCGAGCACCATCCAGTAGTTACTGCGATTACATCGCGGGCCGGAAGCGGAAGTGGGCGATCACTTCGCTCGGAACCGACTTGTCTTTCACGTGCGCGGGTTCGAACTGCCACTGATAGGCTGCTCCGCCGGCGAGCTCGACGAACTCGCGGGCCTTTTGTTTCGAGATGACCTCTACGCTGCGGACGCGGCCGGTTTTGTCGAGTTTTAGCTTGAGATCGATCGGAAGAGGCGCCGTCAGACTGCGTGCCAGGTCCGCCGGGACTTTAGGAGCGAACGTGTGAACGGCCTGCGCCGGAGTAAAATCCTCGCCGCCTTCGTAGGCGCCGCCGATTGACCCGATCAGCGGGATATGGTGAGCCACGCGCTTCAAGGAACCGCTCTCGACCGGTTCGACAGAAATAGCCGTCTCAGCGCCTTCTTCGTGCCCGGAAACGGATGCGGCGGAAGCAGCGGGCGTGGCGTAGTGGCTCCAGGCGAACCCCGGCCGTGAGGGAGGCTCCTTAGTCGCTGAAACCGGCGCGGGCGCTGGTTCGGAAGGGGTCGTTGGTTGCGGTGTCACATTCGCCGTAGAGACCGGTGCAGCAGGAACGGGAGCGGGCGGCGAGCTTGGCTTGTACGCCAGAACCGAGGCAACGCCCTTGCGCGCGGTGGGCACAGGCACCGCCGGAATCGCGGGCTTGGGTTTCGGGAGCGGAGCCGCCGTTGCGCGCACCGGCGCCGCAGGCTGGACTTGAACAGGCGCGGGAACCGGTGAGGACGCTGGTTTTTCCGGCGAAGAGATCCGGGCCGCTGCAGCGGGCTGCTGCGCCACAGCTGCCGGTTTTACGGGCTCCGGAGCGGCCGGTTGCGAGTTAATCGCAATATCGCCGGGACGCGAGCCGAATTGGTCGTTGTGACTGCTCGCGGTTCCGAAAATATATCCGCCGAACGCTGCGACCGCCGCGACCATTCCCAGAACCACCGGCCAGCGAAATCGCTGAAAACCGGCGGATGATGGGGTCTTATTCTCCGGGGGCGGCGCGGGAAGCACCGCGCGCCGAACACCCGCGGGCGCCGGCTTGGACGCCGGGGGTTGAACCGGCGTCGCCGGTGCGGCCACGCGGGCGCCCGGAAGCTCGTCGAGTGTATCCGCGTACTCGAACGGTAACGCTTGCGCGATCGGCGCCCCATCGCGGACTCGAGCCGGAGTCCAATCTTCAATCGGCTCCTGAACCGGAGCCGGCGGCACGACGACGGACGGGGAACTATGGCCGCCGCCGCTGGCGTCGACAGGTTCCACCAGCGGGAAGTCGCCTTCTTCCAGCTGCTTTGCATCCATCGGGAACGGCAGGTACGTTTGTTTCCGGTTTACCGCGCCTTCTTCCCAGAAAAAGAATCCGCCGGTCGCCGATCCATCGCCCTCCGGCTTGATCAGCAGCGCG
>NZ_CAJCHS010000213.1 GCF_903970205.1 Nevskia soli
ACGCGATAAACAGAACCACCGTGACCGCAAGGAAAAGGGTAGCCACCAGAGGCCGCGCCTGCGCTACAGTAGCCTCATCCAGCCGCTGGACCGCCGGATGAATGCGTCGGCCGGAAAGCGCGGGCGGAAAGCTGTGCATGATCTCACGTGCCGCGCCAATAGCATCCTGCTGCGCTTGTGCCGGAGTTACGCCAGGCTTCAGGCGTCCCACCAGATAGTAGCCCCAGTTGCCTGCGCCCTGGATTAGTTCGGCCTGAGTGAAGCTCATCGGAACCCAAAGCTCGCTGCGATTTAACTGACCGGGGTTCAACGGAAACTCGAAGTCGCGCGGCATGACGCCGATGATTTCGTACGGCTTGCGATCCAGAAAGACCTTCTGCCCCAGAACATTGGCATCGCCATGGAAGCGGCCGCGCCAGGTCTGATAGCTGAGCACCGCGACCATCTGACTGCCCTCATCTTCCTGCGGCGTAAAGAAACGGCCGAGGAGTGGTGAGACGCCAAGCACAGGAAGCAGGCTCGCGGTGAGCCGCGCCGCATTGATCTGGGTGGGGTTCCCCAACCCCGAGAGCTCATAGGTGGAAGTCCGGTATCCACCGAGTTTGGAGAAGGCGCGCGTGTCGCGAATATAAGTCCGAACGCCGGGCGGAGTGACGCCGGGCGTTTCGGCGCCGTACTGCACGCCCTCCACGATGTCGCCAAGAGTAACTAGCGCGGACGGATCGGCAAATGGCAAGGGCCGCAGCAGTACACCCTCGACCACCGAGAAGATAGCTGTGGTCGCGCCGATGCCGAAGGCCAGCGTCAGGACCGCGGTCAGGGTGAATCCAGGCGACTTGCGCCATTGCCGCAGCGCGTAGCGGGCGTCTTGCAGAACGGCTTCCATCCCCAAATTGTAGAGGAAAGAACCGGGGTAACTTCGACCCTAGTTAGCGCGGAGTTCGCCTTCGCGAGCGCAGTAACAGCTGGATTTCGGGCAACGCGAGTACCAGCAGAATCAAACACAGCAACGGCACAACCAATCTGTCCATAGGCGGCATGTATTCGGAGTGTAAGAACCGCCTCATGAGGAAGTCATAAACGGCTGTTTGAACTTTTTTATGCTCTCAATGAATTAGGATTTCTTTATAACTTCCTCATGCGCTAATAAGACCTTCTTTAGCTCCCGAACCCTAAGTTTGTATCGGGGAGCAACTTTGTGAGGAGTAAATACGCGCAGCCCGAACTACTGGAGGACTGCGTGCAAGCGCTGCCGGTCACGGTGGTGTTCACGACAGTTTCCGATACTCTCGATGCCCTCAGAAAAGCCGCGGTCCTGGCCCACGAACTAAGGGCGAAGATACGGATCTTGGTCGCTCATGTTGTTCCTTATCCATTGCCACTCGAGCAACCCAAAATCAATACGGAACTGCGCATGCGGCGGGTTCGTACGCTGATCGAACGCGATAGCATTGAAACCCGGATTGAGATTCACCTGTGCCGGGACGCGCGGCAGTGCATTCAGGAGTCGCTCGAACCCCACTCGCTGGTGATCATTGGCGGCCGGCAGAGCCGTTGGCCGCTCACTCGCGAAAACCGTCTTGCGCGCGGATTGAAGCGCGCCGGTCACCAGGTGATCTCTACTGCGCCAGGTATTTGCTGAAAAATCCGGCCATGATGCGGTCGGCCTCCTTCGATTCCGGAAGCCCCGGGTTATTCCAGAACGCATGCGGCAGCGCCTCGAATACAACTAACTGCGCGTCGACGCCTGCGCCCAGATAGGCCCGATGCAGCAGCGTTGTGCCGCTTAATAGCAGGTCGCGTCCGCTGGTAATGAATAGAGTTGGCGGAAATCCGGTTAGGTCGCCGTAGATCGGCGAGAGTACGGGGTCCTTCAGATCGGTCGAGCCCGCGTAGGGGCCGGCGTCGTGACTGTCGGGCTTGGGTGGGTCGAGATGACCGGAGAAGCCGTTTAAGGCGAAGAGCGCGATGGAATCTCCGGTGCGGCTGAAATCGCCCATCCCGGAGAAGATTCCAGTAGCTGCGGGCATAGGTAACCTCAGTTGCTTGAGCTTAGCGGTAACTTCGGCCGTGAGAATAGCCCCGGCAGATGTTCCGTAGATGCCTATATGATCCGGCCGGTAAGTCTTCAGCAGCTCTTTATAGACCGCGACCGCATCGTCAAGACCCGCTGGAAACGGATGCTCTGGAGCTAGCCGGTAGAGTACGGCGATAACTCTGACGCCGGTAAGATTCGCGATAGGAATTGTTTCGGTTAACGAACCGGAATCCGAATTAAACCCGCCGCCGTGTAAGTTGATCAACACGCGGTCGCGCTTATCCGGCGCAATGCTGAGCGGCGTAACCACACGAACCGGCACGCCCGCGATTGTGTCCGCAGCGACATGGGCCGGATAGAGCTTCTTCGAGGCCTCTCCGGCGCCCGCCTGCCACTTATCCGTGCCGGCCCGGCGCTGGGCGAGTGTTTGCGGGACGTCGGCATCCGAAACGACGCGGGCGAGCATCTTCTGAGCTTCGGGGCTGACGGTAGCTGGCACCGGTACGACTCTTGTCACATATGCCGTTCCATCCGGCATGATCTTACTGCTGTCCGTCTGAGCGGCCGCATGAGCCGCGCCAAAGGAAACCGCCAGAGTTCCGATGATTGATTGCACTGTTCCGAGGCGCATCGCTGAGAATGGTATCAAGGTCGATCACGACAGAAACAAGCCGGTAAGAGCGGTCACGATACCCACACCGGCAAGCGCGAGCCCGATGCCCCAGTAAAGCCGGCGCTTGGTGAGCAAAGTCGTTGACATGATCACGAGGGAAGCTTCGAGACAAACATCGCCGATATCGAAGCGATCGGAAGAGGTTTCCTGGTGCGCGACTTCGTGTTCCAAAGCATCCGCCTTGGTCTTGAGTTGCTGCTGCGCCTGATCGCTTTGCTGGATCTTTTTCTGGTACTTATCCCGCAGATCCTGGGCGCTCGCTGGACTTGTTAGCTGCGCAACCGGCAGGAAATCGAGCATCGCATCGTAACTCGTGCGGCCTGTCGCTTTCGACTCGTAGTAGACCCACTGCGCTATCGTTTCGTTCTGAACCAGAATCGTCCGATTGTGGGCGCGATGGCCGAGCAGCGAGACCAGCGCGACTAA